>JAPZAO010000025.1 GCA_027460615.1 Candidatus Methanoperedens sp. | reverse complement strand
CTCTTGGAATCGCTATGCCATCAGAACCAGTATCAAGAAAAGAAAGGTATTTTTTTGAAACGTTAGAAGCTACGATTTTTATCGGAACAACTGGATCAGAGTCCACATAATCATAACAGATTTCAGGGGTCAAGTGTCACCTGAAACGGTACACAGCTTCCTTGGAGCCTATTTTTCTAAAAGCGACAGTATTTTTACCATTTTTGAGTTTTTTAAGCCATTCAGGAATATTTTCCTGTTTTAAAATTCCAACAACTGTTTCGTTTGTAAAGTCAATGGCAACAATGTCCCCAGTGTGTTCTTTTTCCAGTTCTGTAGCATGCTTCATATAGATTTCATTAACCTTTGAGTCTATGTTATTCAAATACTCCATATAGTTCCTATTTTATTCTGGATATTATTAAACTCTTTCTTGTGTTTTTTGTAGTTCCTTTTGGGTATGACACCAACTCTCTCCGACCTCCTCCTTCACAGGCTTCGTAAAATATCCACGTATGCCGTGCGCTGGCATACGTGTGCACGACGTCAACTGGCGCAACGGTTGACAAGTGCCTCATTTTCAGAAAATTTCAGAAAAAGACCAGATTCGATTGGCAGAAGTCTATCGTGAACTTGACAGAAAAGGATGTCTCCTCATGCTGAGCAACAGCTATTCCGAGTTCATTTTAGAGTTGTATGGCGGTTACAGGATTGAGCAGGTGAGCGCCAAAAGAATGATTAACTGCAATGGGAAGAAAAGAGGAGCAATACCGGAAGCTGTTGTGATGAATTATTAGAGTCCGTATTAGTTCGTTGTTAATTTTGTGCCGTTTTTAATGCGAAGTGATTGCATCGGTAACATATCGGCGCCGCGGATTTAATATTTTAAGAGTGATAAATATGCGGCGCCTGATACCGGAAAACAGCTATGGACTTTGTGATAGAACACGGAGCGCACGGATGTGAGCACGGATACGCATCCGTGAAAATCCGTCCAAAAAACTTCAAAAGAAGGGCATGCAAAGCATGCCCTATACCGTGTAAACTGAGGTTTCAGTTTATCCGTGTCATCAGTGTTCGATGTCGGGGCGCTATACACCGCAAAGCTAAGGCAGCAAGAAGGCATTAGAAAAAAATCTGCGTTTATCTGCGTTCATCTGCGGTTTGTGATTTTCAGAACGACTGAAAATGGTGCAACAAAGCGATTTATTGTATTTCGACCCTCCCTATCATCTGCTTTCCCAGTTTTTAATGGTGGGTGGTTGCATCGGCAACATATCGGCACCGAGGGTTTAATATCTAAATATTTATAAATATGCGGCGCTTAACAACGAAAAGGATAAGCGCAAAATATCTTACAGGCGGCAAAATAAAAAATTCAATTTCTAAATATTAATCGTCTTCGTTAGCTCTTTAGTTGTATACACCACTACCTTATCTTGTTGCTTAAAATGCCTGTCATTGCTCCATATTTTGCAATTCAAAGCTAATGCCAGAGCCAAAAAAGGCGAATCCGTAATATCTATATCCTTCAAAATATCCTCAGCCAGAGCCATATTTTCATTATATTTCTCTTTCTGCACTAACTGGAGATGCTTCTGCAAAAGCAAAAGAAGAGCGTCAAAATCTCCTTCATTCATTTTGGATTTCTTCAATAGGAGTTCCTTATGCTTCGATATCTCACTGAAAATGTATTCAGGCGCATGCAGTTCAAATACATCGCTGAGAATTATGTTTCTTGTAGTTGACTTTTTAATCAGAGCCGAAAAAATGATATTCGAATCCAGTACTAATTTCATCTCTCAGCCTTTATTTTTTTATAAAGAGCACGCTTTATGACATGATCGAGTTCGTCTATGTCTTCTTCCTTCAACTTGCTCTTTTCAGCAAGTAAATTTCCAATTTTTATTTCGGTAAGTTTATTTATTATAGAATACTCTACCCATTTCATCCCTTCTTTATTCTTTATTATCCAACTGAAATCATTGGGGAGTTTGAGAACAACCTCTGTCATTTTTCACCTGTGCGCTTTGTATTTAATCATTATATTCTCCCAAGAGGTTTTTAACCTTTTCTTATTCAACGTGTTTGCGACGTCAACTGGCGCGAAGAGGTTGTTTCGATTGCAAATCGGCGCCGAGGAGTAATATTTAAACAGTGATAAATGTACGGCGCTATACACCGCAAAAGGCGCAAAGCGCAAAGTGAAGGCAGCGGAAGGCATTAGAAAAAATCTGCGTTTATCTGCGTTCATCAATGCCGAAACCCTGCGGGTTCTCGACTCCGCGACCACGTATTGCGGAGCAATACGTGTACACGCCCTCCAGAGGCGTGACTCTGGGCGCCTTTATCTGCGGTTTGTGATTTTCAGAGCCACACAATTTAATGCGGGGAGGCTGCTTCGGGGTATTCTAAAACTTGCAAAAATCGATCCAGACGATTTCAGTAAATATCTATGAAATCATGGTTGTATCGGCAGCATATCGGCGCCGAGACTTAATATTTTAAGAGTTATAAATATGCGGCACTTTTACACTGCGAAGGGTGCAAAGAACGGAAAGCGAAGGCAGCAGAAGGCATTTGGAAAGCATCTGCGCTTTTAATTCTCAGAAGCTAAAACTCACGATTCCTTAAACGGATATAACTCAATCACATCCCCTGTTGAAAGTACTTTGATGCGCTCTCCAAAAATTTCCTGTCTGAAATGCTTTATGTTATATGTCCAGATTCCTTCATTATCGGTAGCCTTTGGCAAGTGCGATAACAGGCGCATCGTCCTTATCATCTGTAAGCTCTGCTGCTTCTGAAATATAGGTATTGTAAACCTCATGGGATACAGGCATCACAAACAGACTTTTTATATCTTCCATAATTTCAAGCAACTCACTTTCCTTAAGTTTATTCCTGTTCCATCTCTCCCTGTGCTCCCATAGCTCTTCAAAACAGTGCTCAGGTGACATAAATACATCAGGATTTTCTTTGATGATTCTCCTTGTGATGCCATCTGTAAGAAGGAAAGAAAGCAAAACGTTTGTATCGACAATTATCATCTATCTCTTCTCAGACCGCCACTTATTTACAAGTTCTGGAATTTCTTCCTCTTTTAAACCTTTAACCTCAAGCTTCTTTAAATTATGAAGAACTCTTTTTCGCTCCATATTCTCAAGAAATTCCCTGATAGCTGCCCTGAACCACTCGTTCCTTGTCTTGAAGCCGGAGATTTTTAAACTTTCATCAAGATCTTTAAGTATTTTTTTATCCAACCTGAAAATAATCTGAGTTTCTGCCATATTTATTGATATCATTTTGCTATCATATTAAATTTTCGCAGATATTATACTCTAACGCTAAAGATAGTCGCTTCGGCTGCCTATCGGCGCCGAGATTTAATATTTTAATAGTGATAAATATGCGGCGCCTTAGATTCTCTCCTTGCCTGGGTATTGAGATACCTATAATTAGAGAGATGCTAATGGAATAATAACCAGGATTCAATCAATAGAATTTGAAATAATAAAGGAGTGAAGATTTATGGATGTACGAAAAGCAATACAATCAAGGCGAAGCATAAGGGCGTATGATTCCCGTGAGGTGGAAGAGGAAAAATTGTCAAGAGTCCTTGAATCCGGCAGGCTCTCTCCATCCGCAGGGAACCGCCAGGAGCGCAGGTTTGTCATAATCAGGGATGGCAAGAAACGACAATTGCTTTCCGAAGCTGCAAGAGGCCAGAAATTTGTGGCAGAAGCGCCTGTAGTAATTGCAGCCTGTTCTGTTGAGACAGAATATATAATGGCATGCGGGCAGCCGGCTTATCCGATTGACACCGCAATTGCTGTGGATCACATGACTCTTGCTGCTGTTGAAGAAGGTCTTGGTACATGCTGGATCGGTGCATTCGATGAAAAAAAAGTCAAAGAAATATTAGATATACCGCAAAGTGTGCGGGTAGTTGCGCTTCTGACCCTGGGGTATCCCTCAGCCATTCCGCACCCTACACCGAGAAAAAACCTCGATGAGATAGTGATGCGGGAGAAATGGGGTATTGAGTAAGAAGTATGGAGGTTTGAAGTGGGGCGTCTCGTATATCCGAGGATTGCAGCATCGCTAATAGTATTATTATTCCTGCTGGTAATTGCACTTTTTATTCTCATAACCTTTGATCTCATCGGTCAGGCTTTCAGGAAATTGGGATTTCCTCCCGAATATTCAATCATTCTTCTAATCCTATCGCTGCTTGGCAGTTATATTAATATCCCGGTCAGGGAAATCACCTCGCGGGAGGCCGTATTATCAGGACAGGCGATTGATTTTTATTGGTTCAGGTATATACTCCCCCCACTTACAGTCGAGCGCCGCACAATTATAGCCATTAACCTCGGGGGCGCTGTAATTCCCGTAGCAGTATCCGTATTCCTGCTCACAAGGGTGAACCTGCTTGATGCTCTTACCGGAATCCTGATTATGACACTCCTTATCCATATGATGGCACGGCCTGTGAGAGGCCTCGGGATTGCAGTTCCGGCGCTAATCCCACCTATAATGGCTGCTGTATTTGCTCTAATAATTTCTCCGCAAAATGCCCCTATGATTGCCTATATCTCAGGCACGCTCGGCAGTCTCATCGGCGCCGACCTCCTGAATCTTAAAAAAATCCCGGAATTGCAGGTGGCTGTTGCTTCAATCGGGGGAGCGGGGACATTTGACGGGATATTCCTGACAGGGATAATATCAGTACTGATAGCCTGACTTATTAATAAAAAATCAACCAAAAGTTTATTTTAACAAATAACATCCAGAAGCCCTCATGCGTACCAGTCTCAACAGAGCTGTATTGGTTTGTATCCTGCTTTCCATAATGCTGCTTTCAACTCCGGGTTTTGCCGAAGCAGCGCCTTCCAAAATAAACACCTCAATCTACGTTTATAACATACGGGGTTTTGATGTATCTACAGGGCAGTATTCTATTGATTTTTACCTGCACTTTAACTGGAACCCGGATGAGGTCCCGGTGAATATCTCTGACCAGGTAACATCGTTTGATCTCATGAATGGACGAATCGATAGCCAGAAGACTATAACAAACGACCCGGGTGATATCTGGCTTGGGGTTTCGGGGACATTCAACAAACGTGTGGATCTCAAAGACTATCCTGTGGACACCCAGACTATGACCATAGAGTTAGAGAACTCAAACCTGAATAGCACTGCCCTGGTTTACGTTGCAGACACGAACGAAAGTTCAATAGATAAAGATGTCCAGGTTCTCGGCTGGGTAATCAAGGGGTGGGATATTTCTACTACAGACCATTTCTATCCAACCTTCGGTGAAACATATACACGCCTTGTCTATAAAATGACTATAACCAGATATATCTCCATCCTGTTCAAAACAGTGCTGCCGGCTATGATATTACTGGTAATAGGATTATTCGCCTTCCTTATTCCACCTGCCGACCTGTTCGAACGGCTTGGTCTTCTCATTGCAGTCGTTCTCGGCTCATTCCAGCATCATTTAGCCGTTAGCGGTACCATTCCTCCTGCTCCTTACCTTACGCTTATCGATGCAATAATGGTCACCAATTACATCACACAGGGTTTTATCATCGTAATCTCGATTTATCTTTTCCGCCAGGAAGAGGAGCGGGGAATCAGATTGAATAAAATGATGCCTTTTGTTACTGTGGCACTGGCCTTGATAGTGTTCTTTTTATTATGGGAATTCCTTTGAATTATTTTGGGGACAAAAGCATTACCAAGCTCGCCAGCCTCCCTTAAAGCCCATTATAGTAGCAAGGGTTAAAAATAAAAAAGTCCATTTATGACTATAGTCAAGTTCATAAATAACCGTTAAAAAAAGAAAATCTGACAGGATTAACAGGATGAACTGGATTTTGTAATATTTTATCCTGTCAATCCTGTTATCCCGTCCGAAAAAATTGCTTAAATGATAGGCATAAAATTATGTAGATTTAAGA
>JAPZAO010000024.1 GCA_027460615.1 Candidatus Methanoperedens sp. | reverse complement strand
GACCATGTGGAAAATCCTTGACGATGAAACTATATTGTTCGTGGATAATTTTTTCAACAAGACAAGAAAGAACATTGAAGCAAACCCGAATATGGCAATAGTCGCGTATGACGGCGAAGCTAAGAAATCATACCAGATAAAAGGGACAGTCGATATCGAAAGCAGGGGTGACAGGTATTCAAGCGCAAAAGAAATGGCTGATTCCAAGAAATTACCCGGGAAAGCTGCCTTCGTATTTCATGTGAAAGAAATATACGACGCTACCTACGGACCTAATGCCGGGAAAAAACTGGCTTAACTTTTAACGTATCTTTGCGAACTCTGCGTTCTCTGCGGTGTCTCACCGTAAAGAACCGGGAATTTTTTAAAGTCTTGTCCCGAACAGGCATTATTTACCACCCGGATTATTTAAAACATGAGACGGGTTCACATCCTGAGAATAAAGAGCGGTTGCTATCCATAATCGCATATCTTCAAAAAACCGGAATGATGGAACAGCTTGAACTTATTGAACCAAGATACGCAGCTCCAGAGGAAATCCGGTATATCCATTCGCAGGAATACATAGAAAAAGCCAGGAAATACTCCGAACTTGAGCTGCCGCTTGACCCGGATACGATATTATGCCGCGATTCATACAACGTGGCGCTACTTGCAGCAGGCGGCGCGATTACCGGAGTTGATGCGCTGCTTGATGGAGCAGATTCCTCTTTTGCCCTTGTAAGACCGCCGGGGCATCACGCAGAACCGGGTAGGGGAATGGGATTCTGCATTTTCAATAATATTGCGATTGCGGCGCGCCATGCACAAAAAAAGGGAAAAAAGCGAATACTAATAGTGGACTGGGATGTTCATCACGGTAACGGGACGCAGGAGGCATTTTATGATGACCCCACAGTTCTCTATTTTTCAACACACCAGTATCCCCATTATCCCGGAACCGGCTGGCTAAATGAGGTTGGAATAGGAAACGGGGAGGGCTACAACATCAATGTGCCTCTGCCTGCGGGAACTGATGATTCAGGGTTCATTGCGGCATTTGAGGAGATACTTGTTCCTGCCGCGCTTGAGTTTCGGCCGGACATGATTCTTGTCAGCGCAGGACAGGATGCCTGCGCCAACGACGGGCTTGCAAATATGAGAATGAGCGTGGGAGGATTCGCCGTCCTTGCATCCATTGTAAAATCAATAGCCAGGGAAACCTGCGATGGGAAACTCGGCGCTGTCCTTGAAGGCGGATACGACCTTTCGCTACTTCCGCATTCTGTTGCGGCTGTACTCAATGTTTTTATGGGGCTGGAACCTGCCAGAAAAGAATCAGCCGTCAATCCGCAGGTGAGGGCGCGGTTGGAAGAAATAAAGCAAGTCCAGCGCAAATACTGGCATATTTGAGCTTGCTCCGATGAATTAATATATAAATGAAGCCACTTATAAACCAACATATAATATTTTGCAGATGAACATGCCACTGGAAGGAAGTAACTGGATCAAAGAAGTAGAAGATGAACTAAGAACATCTTTTTATAAAAGAATTCTATGGGCTTTTATTCTTATTATATCTGCTTTAGCTTTGTATTTTTCGAATAAAATATCACTTACTTTTGGATTATCTGGAAACCCTATAGCACTTATTTCAATTTTATTAGGTTTTATTGCAATAGTGAATATTATATCATCTCCAAAGCATCCCGATTATTTAGCTTATTACCTCTACCAAACCGGCTCAGAAATTCTTAATTTTGAGAATAAAGAGAATTATCTCAAAAAAAATCAAAATTATATCAAGAATTGCAGGGAACAACTATTATATCTTATAGGTGAAGGAGAGACTGATTTAAGAGGAAAATACTTCACTCGTAGTATTGTAGATTTTTTAAGTAAGATATATTATATAATCCTACGTTTAAATTACATATACATCAAAGAAAATATAGATGAAAAGTTGATGACTAAGCTGGATGGTATGTCCTCAGTACAATTTATTAATGAACGGGAATTTATATCCTCAAATCTTATAGCGTTAGCCAACTTAATCCACAGAGAGAATTCAAGCTTAACTCAGGCTCATGTTGATATTACCAACAAAATATCAGAGGAACTAAAAGACATACCGGAAGAACCATTTAATAAACCCTTTTCTGAATACGTTAAAGAAAAAATATGGAATAAACTACATTACAATTTAAAAATTATAATTTTTTTGGGAACTGTTTTTGTAACTATTTTTATAATATTGTCCCAAATTTTAATATATTCAGGGTCAGGGCAACAATCGTATACTACAGCTATGTTGGTCAGTGGTGGCTTAACCGCAGCAGCTTTTAGTAAGATTGATTTGTTCATCAATCGTGAAAGGATTAGATAGAATCCGTGACGGAAAACTAAACGATATCGAGATAATATAAAAAGCCTTACCGACATGGAATCCAAAAATATCGATATGTAAACCCTCTCGTCACGAGAATTTCACGACCCATTTTGACAATCTACCAATCACGCTCACGCAAAACCTATTAGTCGCCGTCGCTAAAAGCGAAGCTTCGCTTCGTCGCCGGACTGTACAGCAGCTTAATATAGGTTTCTGGATACGACGAAAATTACCAGAACTACCGAAAAGATAATACGTAAACAGCCTAATTATGCAAACCTTGCGAAGCCCGGTAGTGTAGCGGTCAATCATGCGGGACTCTGGATCCTGCGACCAAGGTTCGAATCCTTGCCGGGCTATACGCCATTAATTTTAAAGAGATAAAACCCAATGGATGAACATGCGCATAGGAATCATCCTTCACGGTCCTGAGATAATCGATGTGGGCTCAGCAAAGCAGATAATCGACATATTCAGCAGGGAACATGATGTCACAGCAAAGCTTGGCGGAACGATGGGGAGAACAGCGGTTCTTGATTCCGGTCTTGAAGATGTAATTGATATATCACAGGGACTTACGCCGAGTGAGACTATTCTTTTTTTAAAAGACAATTTAGACCTTGCGATACTTCTCAACCACGGGAAAACACTTGAAACCGGGCGCCATTTCGGGCGGATAGTGGCATCGAAGGTCGGTGATTTCATACCGTTTGTGCATATCGAGCGCCCGGATTTTGATGGCAGGATAATTTATTATAGTTCACATTCAAAACCCTGCGCTGAATTTGTAAAAACCATGCTGGTGGAATCTGGCGGTTACGACCTCCCTCTGGAACAAGGAAAAGCCGCGCCGTCACATGTGAGAACGGAGGAAGACAGAATTATCCGCTGCATAGCAGGCGCTTTTGCAGGTGAGAACATCCGCCTCGACGGTGTTGTGATTGGGGAGATTGCACAGCCTGACCCTGAAATCGTATGCAAGGATGGTAAGATAGTTGAGGTTCGGGGGATAAGAATAAAACCCCATGGCCTTGAAAAACTGGAAAACAAAAAAATCAACCTTTTTACGGCAAAGGTCAAGACTGGAAACATCAGGCGAACCAGACAAAAGCCAAAGATAAAAAATGTTGGACCCACCCAGCAAAGCAAAATCGCCATAATCGACCACTGCGCTGAGTCCACATTCGAACTTGTAAAAGATGCGGGGCTTGTCATAACCGTGGGAGACGACACAACAACCATTGCTGCAGACATATTAACGCGCCTCGGGATTCCTGTAATCGGGATAATTGATGGGGATATAGACGGTGTTCTTGAAAATTCATTGGTTCCCGAAGGTTCGGTTATCATCCGTGTGAAAGCAGGATTTGATGATGTTGTGGGAAGGGAAGTGTTTGAGTTGTTGGGGAAACAGCAGCTAAGAACGCATGACAGCGATGAATTGCTTGCAAGGATACTTGCGCTGGCTGAAAAATATGTGGTTGATGTGATGTATTATTGAGTCGTTTCAATGCGTTTTAATTCCTGCGTGGAATAAGAAGAATAATTTGCAATTCTTGGCGCTATATAAAATAATTTCTCATCATGTTTTTTAATTGTTCCAAATACAGTTTTTTCGGATAAACCGTTTGTAACTTCAGCATGCAATAAATAATTTCCAGACTGCAAAGTTGAAGTATTAACATTTAAATACCAGATTCCCTCATACTTTTTTCCAATCATTAATTTGTTTCTTGATAAATTTTCTTGACTATTGTTTATTGTGATATCATCGATATACTGAAAAATATTGCCATCGCTGGCATTCATTTTGTACAAATTTATATAATTTGCAGAATATACTATCCCTGTTTCTTTTATTTTGAACGTTTGAATACCAGTATTTGTATTTGATTGTGAGAATTCTTCTATCGAAAAAGAGCCTGTTAATAAATATAAAGGAGCTGTTAGTAATAGTGCTACTAATAGTAATAATAATCCTACTATTAAAAAAATAATCAGTGGACTCAAGTTAAGAATCATCTGGTTTTTAAAATCGAAGTTTTTTAAGAGAGACTTAATCTCGATTTGCTTTATTTTCGACCCAGTATTTTTTAGTGATCTGATTAAATGTATTTTTGCGAGATGGACGTATATCCATATAATAGTCATAGAGGCGAATACCCAATAAAAATTGAAGATATAATTATAATTATTAATTTTACTTGGTTCCTTAAATAACTCATGGGATAAAAGGGTAAAAATCGAAAAAACAATCCACAAGATAGGGAGTATAAAAATAGATTTAAATAATTTATGTGTAATGTTTTTTATTTGTTTACTCTCTGATTCTGTGGAGAGCAAATACCCTTTTAGTATTAGAAACAAAAAAACCATTGAAAATTCAAGTAATAATAACATTACTAAAAAATAAACCGTAAGTTGAAGAAAATCACCTAAAACAATCACATTATTATTAAAATAATCAATCGTTTTCAATAAAAAAGCTGATACTCCAGCTAATAGTGTTATTGCAAGGGTTATCTCTTTAAAATCACGAGAATTTTGCAACTTCTCTTTTTGCAACTCTTCCTCAATTCCCAAGTTAAAGTTACTCCTCGAATATTTTTAAATACAGATGGTTGCGTTTAATATATAATGGTTTCTTAATATTATATACAATGATATTTAACTGCGAGCAAGGTTATTAGAATGAAGAGGAATTATTGATAAGAACATTATTTTAAGAGGTGCTGAATGAGTATTGCTCTACAAAAGCTGTCAAAGCAAATCGGGATTAAAGAAGATGAACTGGTGGCTGTTGGAGTACGGGCATATATAAAATCCGAACTTGGAAAAACAGAGGCACAGCTCCACGTACTTTACCACAAGTACGGAATAAAATCCATCAAAGATTTAGAGCGCACAATAGAGAAGGGAACAGTAGTTGAGTCTGATGTTTTTGAAGATTTGACCAAGATAGACTATCTGGAATCTAAAAAAACAAAATTTAAAAAACTCATCCTGACCGTATAGATGACAGATTTGTTTCTCTTTTGCCACATGAAAAATCATGCCTAATCCAAAACTCATCAACATCGGTCATCTTTCAACTGTATATCATACATCCTTCATCCTGATGGGCACAGACTGGCTTGAAAAAGCAGGCATCCATGCGAACTGGAAACTTTTTGCTTCAGGCCCCGACATCGTTAAAGCCTTCGCAAACGAGGAAATCGACATCGGGTATATCGGCCTGCCTCCTGCAATTATCGGCATCGACCGTGGGGTTCCGATTATCTGCGTCGCGGGAGGGCATGTGGAAGGAACTGTGCTGATTGCCCGGAATAAATACAGCACTCTTGGTGATTCGGGGAGCTTGATTGCGGCGCTTTCGCAATTTGAAGGAAAGATCATCGGCTCTCCCCCGAAAGGCTCAATCCACGATGTCATAATCAACAATGCCATAAATGAGGCAAAGCTCAATATCGAGGTTAAGAACTTTGCCTGGACTGACTTTGTTCTTGAGGCGCTGGTGGAGCACGCCATCTCATGGAACGTGGGAGGCGGGAGCGCCGGCGCGGTGATGTACTTCGGCAATGACGGCGGCATCTATCGCAGCCTGAACAGCTTCAACCTGACGAAC
>JAPZAO010000023.1 GCA_027460615.1 Candidatus Methanoperedens sp. | reverse complement strand
CTCGATCGCTTCCCACTAAGGTATTCGTACCTTCTGTTATCGTAATAGGTCTCTCCGTATTTTCGCGCAGAGTCAGACATGGGATACCTAAAATTGTCGTCTCTTCTTGAATTCCTCCAGAATCGGTGTATACCAGTTTAGAGTTTGCCATAAGAATCTGACTGAAAAATGGAGTCAGGAAGGTCAAAAGCTTTGAGCTTTAATCCTTGCGCCTTTTTAAAAAGGTATGTGTCCCTAATATAAATGTGTCCCTAATATTTAAAAAACAAAGTTAGAAGGTTTGGAAGTTTTGAGCTTTTTCGAGACTTTATCTTTTCGTGTCGTCAACTTGTGTTATTTTTTGCCCTCACCCTCCCAGTTGTCAACGTCTGAATCAAATCATTATATTGGCCAGTGACTACAGAGCGAGCATAGTGTTGCACCACACAAGCACGCCCCAACTGTCCCATCTGTCGCCACCGATCCTGATTCTGATATGCCCCCAAAATGGTATTGGCTAGCACTTTGGGTGAGTCCGCCTGAACGGTTACACCGCAGCCCACATCGGTCACAAGGTGCGCTAAGTCTGAATTCAGGTCTGTATAAGCCAGCACCGGTCGTCCAGAGGCCATAATGCGATATACCTTAGATGGTATAGCATCACAGCCTGTCTCAGCGGCCTGTGGCACAAGGCATATATCAGAAGCCGCGTAAATTTGGGGCATCAACGAATAACGTTGGTAAGGGAGAAAAGTAAAATTTGATAGATTTAGCTCTGTGGCGCGCTGTTTTAGCGTTTCACGGAGAATGCCATCCCCCATCATCATGAAGCGAATGCCAGACTCATCTCGTAACAACTTAGCAGCCTCAAGGAAACTTTCCAACCCCTGGGCCGGTCCCAAGTTCCCTGCGTAATTTACCACGAACTTGTCATGAACTTTATACAAGCGGCTGAATTCGTTGTCTTTAGGAAGAGGACTAATGTCGCCGATATCTATAAAGTTTGGAATCACTTTGACTTTTTCTCGAGGTACTCCTTTTCCTAGCAGCCTTTCGCACATCCGGGGTGCAATAACTGTAACGCAACTTGCTTTCTTGTAGACAAAAAGCTCAAGGCGGAATAACAATTCGGTCAGCCATTTGTTGCGAACAGCACCTAAACGAATCGCTATGTCGGGATATATCTCCTGAACATTGTAAATGTACGAGGCACGATGGAAGACCCCGAGAATCCAGGCGCTTAGGCCAATTGTGAGAGGAGGAGACGGTGTGATGATGAGGTCAGGTTTGGGAACCACTGTCATGCCAGCTACCGTACTAATAAAGTGAAATCCGACCCATGCTAAAAGTCGGAATAAGACATTTTTACTTTTCCTCGGCATGAATGTATGGTAGACCTGTATACCGTGGTAAACACTCCTTTTCAGTATTGGCCCCCAGTAGCCGCGAAGTGGCTGCAGAGACTCGGCTTTTAAATCTCGATTGTAATGAGGTGAGGTAGTCAAGACTGTAACCTTATGACCACGCGCTTCAAGGTCTACCCCAAGTTCACCCATAATTTGGGCAGTCGAAACGCTGTCAGGTGGAAACACTAGAGTCAGGATCAGAATGTTCGCCATTGGAATTTTTCAACATATTGCTAACTTGATATCACTTCTGCCAAACAATTCGATTGATATAATCGGTGTAACTTATGATTATGCGGACTACCTTGTCAGAGACATTCGGCACATTGTAGTCATCAACTATTTGTAAAGTCCGGTTTTCATCACGGCTTTGTTCTTCCAAGATGGCCAGGCCCTGATGTACACGATCAATCTCCAATCCGGTCATCATCACCGCCCCTTCTTCCATGCCTTCGGGGCGTTCGTGGGCTTCCCTGATATTCAAGGCCGGGAAATTTAATATCGAGGACTCCTCCGTAATTGTGCCGCTATCCGAAAGTACTGCATAAGCGTTCTTCTGCAAGTGGACATAATCAAAAAAGCCAAGTGGTTTCAGGAGTTCGATTTTATCGTGAAACTTCACCCCATTGGTTTCAATCCTTTTCCTAGTCCTTGGATGGGTGGATACAATAATCCTTTTCTTATACGTCTTTGCCAGACTGTTGAGAATAATGGCAAGCTTTGTGAGATTGATATCTGAGTCCACGTTCTCCTCACGATGAGCGCTCACCGCAAAATACTCCAGCCTCTTCAGGTTCAACCGCTTCAATACTTGTGATTTATTTATCCCAGCCATATAGTGATGGAGCACTTCGAACATTGGACTTCCGCTCTTTATCACCCGCTCAGGGGGAAGCCCCTCCCGAAGGAGATATTCTCGCGCAATGGAACTGTACGTCAGATTGATGTCACTGATATGATCCACGATTTTTCGATTCGTCTCTTCGGGCACCCTCTGATCAAAGCAGCGATTCCCTGCCTCCATGTGGAATATAGGAATCTTCCGCCGCTTGGCCGGAATGGCTGAGAGACAACTATTCGTGTCACCCAGAATCAATACCGCCTCGGGCTTCTCCTTTGCGAGCACCTTGTCAACCCTACTTATCACTTGTCCGATGGTTTCGGCAACAGACCCTACTGCCGCCTCCAAGAAATAGTCGGGTTTCCGAATTCCAAGATCCTTGAAAAATATCTCGTTCAGCTCATAATCATAGTTCTGCCCTGTATGGACCAGGGTATGGGCAGCGTACCTATCAAGCTTTGCCATTACCCGGGATAACCTGATGATTTCAGGCCTTGTCCCAACAATGGTCATCACTTTAATTTTCTTCAATTTGTACCTCGCAGAACCCAAATGTTCTTTTTAAAGGTTTTTCCCAGGCCAGCGACAATTATTCACAACTCAACAATCTAAATTCAAAAACGGTTTCTGTGTTTCACACCTCGTTCTGATAGGTATCCGGTTTCTCGGAGTTGAATATCTGATCTGACCAGAAGAGGACAATCATTTCTTCATCAGAAAGGTTTTCGATGGAATGTGTGTATCCCGGCGGAATGTCCACTATTTCGATCTTATCGCCGGAAACATGGTATGACAGAACCTTATCCTCCAGGATATGCCTTAGTTTAATAACCGCCCTACCCTTGATGACGCAGAACTTTTCGATCTTGGTGTCGTGGTAATGGCTCCCCCGGATAATGTCAGCATGGGATTTTGAGACGAATATCTGCCCGAAATGTTCGGATTTGATTACTTCCGCCAGACTCCCCCTGTTATCGGTTTTCAGGTCCAGGGGATAGGAAAAGTCATCTTTCTCAAGATAGGAAAGATAGGTCGCGTAAAGGCACTTCATGAAGCTCTCTTTCAGATCAGGCACGACAAGGGTTTTACGAATATCCCGCAAATGGTATATTCTGTCAGCGAGTTCACCGAGCTTGATCTTGTAAACCGGGCGCACGCTCAGATATTTATCTGAAGGTCGCCTCTCACTATTATGCAAAACATCCAGGAAACTGGCAATGACGTCATCGATATATACCAGCTCCATCAGCCTTTCCCTGTCAGAGATAGTTATAGGGAGATCATGCGCGATATTGTAGCAAAACGTTGCCACCACTGAATTGTAGTTCGGGCGGCACCACTTGCCAAACACATTCGGAAGTCGATGGATAAAGACCGGAGCGCCTGTATTTTTGCTGTAATCAAAGAGAAGGTCCTCTACTTTTTTCTTACTGACGCCGTAAGGGTTATCGAGTTCGGCCTGAATGGAAGATGATAGGACAATCGCCGGCTTTCTGTCTTGTTCTGACAGAAGGGATAACATTTGTTGTGTAAACCCTGCATGCCCTGTCTCAAATTCCTCAACCTTTCCAGGGCGGTTGACTCCCGCAAGGTGATAAATAATGCCAACGTCCTTTAATCCCTCCCTGAGTAAGGAGACATTATCGTCTGCATCAAAACCAGTGACTTTGACGTTCTCTTGTCTCAATAAGGCTACCATGAGGTTCTTTCCAATGAACCCCTTGGAGCCGGTTACCGTCTCTTCGTATTATGAGAGTTGTAATCTTCCAGGAGTGACACCTGTTCTTCTCCTTCGGTAAAATACTTAGCATAATTCAAATCCCTGACATCCGCCTTTATCCGATAATAACTGCCAAGGTCTTCGGCCTTTGCCAGTTCCTCCCTCGTAAGCAAGGTTTCGTAGAGCTTTTCACCGTGACGCGTTCCGATTATTTTTATCTCACTGTTACTCTTAAAAATCTCCTTTATGGCGATAGCCAGATCCATTATGGTACTTGCAGGGGCTTTCTGGACAAAAATATCTCCCTGTTTTGCATGCTTGTATGCATAGAGCACAAGGTCAACGGAATCATCCAGCGACATGAGGAAACGGGTCATCCTTGGGTCGGTCACGGTAAGGGGTTTCCCCTCCTTGGCCTGTTTCACAAAGAGAGGAATAACAGAGCCTCGCGAGGCTATCACATTACCGTACCGCGTCCCGCACAAGATGGTTTTGCTCTTATCGGCTGTCTTTGACTTTGCCACCATCAGTTTCTCCATCATGGCCTTGGAAATCCCCATGGCATTGATGGGATACACGGCTTTGTCGGTGCTTAGCATGATTACTTTCTTCACATCATTGGCCAAGGCCGCATTCAGGACATTTTCCGCACCAAGGATATTGGTCCGCACCGCCTCCATGGGGTAGAACTCGCAGGAAGGTACCTGCTTTAAGGCAGCAGCTTGAAAGACATAGTCGACACCCGGCATCGCGAAATTGACACTTTCATAATTGCGTACATCCCCGATATAAAATTTTACCTTGTCGTTCTTGAGCTCGATCCGCATATCTTCCTGCTTCTTTTCGTCTCTGCTAAAGACACGGATTTCTTTTACATCAGTGTGTAAGAATCTTTGTAATACAGCATTACCAAAAGAACCGGTACCACCAGTAATCAAGAGGGTTTTGCCTGAAAACATTTACATACCTCCTGGGAACGAATAGGGAAATCAGACATCTTGATAGAACTGCATTCTAGCGAACCTTCTTCAACATTACCCTTCCTAACGTTGGGAGAGATCTCAAGGCATAGAATCCTGACTTGGCTACTCGGATAAACTCCTCACTGTCACGAATTTTTTTGATTCTCTGCCACACATACTTTGGGCCGTAATAAAACGACCGGAAAGCCTTGTTACAATAGTCCTCGACAGTGCCAAGGGGGAGATTTGGTGTATCGAGCCTCCCCATTGTTTACTGAAATGTCTTCCAGAATCCTTCTCTTTGAGCTTTATTGAAAGCTTCCTTAAAAAGGTCAGGCCGTGCTCTTGCTTTACCAAGCAGGCTTTTCTTTCCTAAATCTATGATGGACCGTTCTGTACCCAAACTAACTGCAGAGGCAACATTCCTAACCAACACTCCACCAGGCCTACAGATAGGAGGAGAAACTTCTTCTAATCTTATTTCACCAGTCTTATAATTCTGAATGATCTGTTTCACGGCGTTACCCTAAAACCTTAGAGAATTTGCTTAAAACGAAGCTCCGCAACTTCAGAAAACGATCGAACTTTAGGCAGACGAGCCAGCAACTCTGAGCAGGGAATCTTTTTCGGTACGGCTTGGGTAGGTGATCAATACGGCTCTATATTTGCCTTTAAAAACGAAGAGACTTCCCGCTCCAGCGCCAATAATGCCGAATTGCTGAATCAGCCTGGATATGTCTTCCAATCTACCGGCACCTCCTAGTACTGTCATGGGCAACGTGATGGCTTCCCTCACAGCCTTTATAAGGCTCGAATCGTATCCCTCCATGACCCCATCATTGTCAATCGAATTGATCAGGACCTCACCTGCGCCGTTCTCATCAATTCTTTTTGCAAATTCCACGGGATTGAAGCCAGTCCACCGAGTGCCATTGTGGGTAAACAACTCGTAACGACGGAGAAAGCCTGTTTTTTTGATATCCATTACCACCACAATGCTTTGACTTCCCACCCGTGCGGCTGCATTAGAAATCAAACCGGGCGTTTCGATGGCAGCGGCGCCAATGGCGACTTTTTCGACCCCTAAGGTAATAATCTTCTGTATCTGCTCAACTGTCTTGACCCCTCCCCCGTAGCACAACGGCATGCGGCATTCGGCCGCAAGGTTTTTAATTAGGGTGTAATCAGGTTCCCGCCTCCGCACAGTCGCATCGATATCAAGCACGACGAGTTCATCCACTTCTTTTTCGTTGAAGATGCGAACAGCGTTAATGGGGTCTCCCACATACTTTGGATTACTGAACTGTACAGTTTTGACCAACCCGCCGTTCTTAACCAATAAACAAGGGATGATTCTTGGGCGAAGCATATTCATAATTCCGCAAAATTTTTCAACAACTGTATGCCCCATTGGTGGCTTTTCTCAGGATGGAACTGTACACCATATACATTTACTGCACACACACTCGATGCGAAGGGAGCGCCGTAGTTCGTAACCGCAAGTACCCATTCCGGGTTGCTTGGCAAAACATAATAAGAATGCAAAAAGTAGAACCGTGCGCCATTTTCCAATTCGCGGAATAAGCCATCGACCTTTTTCGGTACTACGTCGTTCCACCCCATATGAGGAAGTTGCATCTTCTCCTTGAAAAATGATTGATCGAATCTTCTGACCTCTGCATCAATCCACCCAAGCCCGTCCAAAATCCCCTCATCGCTTCTCTGGGCCATCATCTGCATGCCAACGCAAATCCCTAAGACGGGCTTCCTCTTTTCGATAACAAATTCATCAATAGCTTTTCGCATTCCAGATTCGTTCAAAAGGGTCATCGCCCAGTCAAAGGCACCCACACCAGGAAGAATGATTTTATCAGCCCCTCGTAGCTCATCAGCTCTGTCCGCAATGGCTACCGGAATGTTTAGACGCCTGTAGATATTAACAAGGGCTTGGATATTGCCAAGACCGTAATTTACAATAGCAATCAACGTCTACCACCAAAGTCCAACCCGAGAACTCTCATTACAAAACCACCTATCGCATAAAGATATGCCTGCGATTTATAGTCTTTATAACCCTTGTTCGGTGCAGACAAATAGCCCAGCAGTTCCTCTACAGAAATACCCAGCTTGCTGGCTACATAGTCGACTTCTCGCGATATTGTTGCCTCATCCAAAGGAGGGTGTTTAAGCCTTTTGAGGGCCTCCTCCCGTGACATTTGCTTGGTAAGGATCATGCTCGAATAGGTCACCTTTCTCGTATCGTAACCGAATTTTCTAGGAAGCCAATAGCCTTCGTAAAACTTTGTAAATCGTGATTCATAATGTTTTTCTTGGTATAGCTGCCAGCCGAATTCTTCAACTAAAAATCTCATTGCATCTTTTTTGACATAAGGAATATAATCCAAAGGCCTAACAAGCTTGATGCCCTTGATGTATGGCAAATAAAACTTATGGTACAAGATGGACGTAGTGGGAAACTTAGCCAGCTCCCGAGTTCCAAATCGTCGATGAATGTCGCGCAACTGTACGATGTCAGACTGGTAATACATCCAGTCTATAGGCATGTCAACACACTCCGTCGAGTAATTCCCACCCGTAAGGATGTACTTGACATGATATTTTTCCGCAAATCTATACATGTTAGCGAAAAAGGCATGATCCTGAGGTGTGTCTATATGAGGTACCCCTGATTTAAGAAATGCGAGCTGTAGATCTCGCATTTCTTCCCAATCAATGACCTCTGTGTAAAGGTCGAGACTCAGCTTATCGACAAGTTTCTCAATGTTATTGACTGCTTCTTGTGAATTCCATCCAGCATCTACATGGAAAACAAGAGGACGAAGGCCCAGTTGTTCCTTCGCAAAATACGTAAGGTAGGAACTATCGACTCCTCCACTTATGCCAATGATGCAGTCAAAGTCCCTGCCTTTTCCCGCACACTTAATCATCTCGACAGTAGCTTGTAGCGGTGCAAGGCCTCGTCCATCGGTGTGCCAGTTTGGTTGGACGTACTTATAAAAGGTATGACAATGGTCACAGACACCCTTTTCATCAAAAGTAAGTTTGGGGTCCGTTGTGTCCATGACACAGTTTGTACATATCCGATAGGGTCGGTTTGCCATGCTCAAACGCTCCTTAATGTCTCCGTAATAAACCTCCAGGTTTCCTCGGAGCAACGAGACCAAGAATATTGTTCAGATAGTTGCTTGGCGCGCTGTGCGACCCTCTCACGAAGAGCACGGTCACATATGAGTCGTTCCATTGCAGCGGCAATTGAGTCAGGATTTTCGGGGTCGAAGTAAACACCGCCATCTTGAAGTACCTCAGGCATAGGACCCCGATTAGAGCATGCAATAGGCAACCCAACCGCCATGGCTTCCAAAAGAGAAACAGGCATATTTTCGCAACCTGAAGCGAAGACAAACAAGTCTGAATTTACAAGGTTCGCAGGCAGTTCCTTATGCGGAACAAAACCTGTCTGGGTGACGAATGTCCTATTCGGATCACAGCGAGCAATTTCTTGGTCCAGCAACCGCTGAGCCCTACCTGAACCATCTCCAATGAGCTGCAAGGCAACATTATACCCTTGTCTACGAAGCCTTGCGATAGCTTTCACAACCATCCATTGATGCTTATACATCATGGTATCGGAAACATATATGCAACGAACGGGGTGTTCATTGCTAACTGGCCAGTCTTGGGCTGCCTCAGAGTGTTTGAAATCCGCGCCTATACCGTGAGGAATAAACGCGATATGCGAAAGTGGCCCGCAGGATTGCTGAATGACCTTGGAAGCATATCGCGAAAGAAAGATTACACCATCCGCAGCTCTCATCGCGCGGTTTTGAAGATATAATATCGTCAGTAACCGCAACCGGTCTCTTGTAAACCCAAAGTACTTCATCATCCCCGGTTCGTAGGGAAGCATATCCTGACTCATAACCACCATCGGCTTGAAACGACAAAAAGTGCTTGCATCTGTTGTAAACAAGATGTCGCATCCAGCCGCTGCCACTTCACTCGAAAGTTTGGTTGCCTGCCAGCACAGTTGCTTCGCTAGGGACTGTTCAAGTTCTCTTGGATTGTGCTTAACCAGCCAAGGTCGTTCTGGGATAGAATCTAGTAATGAGGCATAAGTCCAGACATGAACCTCTTCGACGCCGTGTTTGAGCGGATCGCCTTCGCTGAGGATTCCTGCAAGATGTGCCTTGGCACCCCCGGAGCGGTTACGAGAGGCGTCAATTCCAACAACGAGTCCTTCAGTCACGTGTAGAGGTCACCCATCAGGATTATTGATCCTTAACACACCAGAAGGCCATTCACATGGTTCGATTGCGCAGAATCTCTTGATAAACAGAGCCATTGGGAATGGCCACACAATTCCAGGCATTTTCAACATCAGAATCCAGTTTCACGTCTCTGCGGAGCCGAAAGATTTTATAATCGGCGCCAAGAATATTCTGAATATCAGCAATGCTGAAGTACTGCTTCGATACTAAGTTATATTCGAAGATAATCAATGGGCGCTTCTGTTTGATAAGCTGTATCCCCCCCCGCAATACTTGAGGCTCATAGCCTTCGACATCGATGAGCATGACGATATGTTCTTCTGGAAGACTAAGTTCATAATCCAGAGTGGTCTGTTCGGCATGTTTGGAAGACGATGCAGACTGCATAGATAATACTGAAGCCGCAAAAACATTAGCACCCTCATTAAATGGCATTTGACAAACAGAATCACCGACAAGCTTGTTGTAAATTTTTGAGTTTTTATCACGATTTGCTAACAGGGATCTCTCTATCGCCCTACAACATTCTTCCGAAGGTTCGAAACCATAGACGGTTACGTGTTTATACCGTCCGATGTCAATCATCATTTCACCAACATTGGCCCCCACGTCGACGAATGCTACAGCCCGCTTATTAAGTGCCACGATGATGGCCGAAAGTATCGAATGTGTTTCAGGTTCCTGCCAGATACCCAAAATAAGGAGCCCGTAAGAGGACGCTACTTTGTGGTTAAACCACATCTTCCTGCCTGATATCTCAAACATGCGATTAGCATGAATCCGGCGCAACAAAAAACCAAGGCCGGGTATTTGATATCCGAACAACCGCTTCACTGTAAAGTAGATCCATGCATAGACTTGTGAGACCAAAAACATAATCTTAGACTGCAGCCGTTTGACGCTTGATTGAGATTAGACTTGCTGCGGACATTGCAGGTGTAATCTGCTGCCCTAAACCATGTGAATGTTCAGACATTTTACAGAGTTCCTGATCATCAGTGTTTATAATATTTAGCATTTGCCTACTCAGCGAGTCTATGTTTTCCGACTTAAAGCTGAAACCATTTAAGCCATGAATCAAGAAAACTGGCGCTGCACCGCAGGTATCTGAGCAGATGATTGGCAAACCAGCAGCAACAAACTCATGGATAACTACACCCCATGGCTCTTTACGACTTGGCAAGATGAAACAACCAGCGCCTAAAATCTCATCCTTTAGGCGATTTGGTTGCATGAAATCACTGATTGTAATTCCAGTTTGCGCCTTCAAATAACTTTTGAGCGATCCGTCGCCTATAAAATGAAGCTCCCAATCCTTTCTCTTATCTCCGAGACTGTTCCATGTCTCTACCAACAGATCAACGCCCTTAATCTTTTCAAATCGACCGACAAATAAGAAACGATGGGGATAATTTGATTGCTTGTTATGTTGTGCCTTATTGTAGACATCATTGAATAGCGTAAGATCAGCACTATAAAGATTAAAAACAATTTCGTCCTTGTTAAATCCCATCCGTCTAGCAAATTCAAACTGATATGGTCCCGATACCCATGCGTGACTGAAATATCGCTTTAGAAAAAAACTGAAATATGATGCCGCAATTTGCCGTGGAGTACCATGCCACTGATCATCAAACCCAGTAACGACTGGAATCCCTTTCTTTCTAAGCAGCCTGGCTACTTGTAGATATCCTCTATCCTGCCAACCTGACACAACTACCAAATCGGGATCCACGCGACTCACCAACTCTTTGATCATGGCTGTTGAATATGCCGAACGACCATAGAAAGTCACATTGTTGGCATTTTGGTACTTATAAGGTGTTAACTTCTTTGAATCCAAATGAACAATATGTAATTCTGCGACATGACGATCGATCAACTCCCTGATCGTTGCCATGGTGTAACCCATGACCTCAGCATAGAGATAAACGATCTTCATTGCATCAAGCTTCGCATCTATTCTCTCGTTTATTTAAAAGGTCCACTGTTATTTCTATTCACAGCGTCTAGAAACTCCCCCACCCGGCTCTTTACATCATGCCCATCAGCCCAAACCCGCCTCTGGCCGGCTTGGGCGATCTGGTCGGCGATATTCGGGTTTTCCACCAACCATTTGGCTTTGGTAACCAGTTCTTCAGTGGATGAGAAGAAGCAGGCTTCCTTGTCTTCCCCAAACATGCCAAGTAAGTCGTCCGTGCGCTCTGCGAGCATGACTCGGCCGCAGGCGGGAATCTCCAAGCAGCGCCGCGTATAGGTGTCGCGATTGAGCTTTGACAGAAACGCGAGGCATACTTTGGCGCCACACAGAGCTTTTGCGTAGTTATCACCTTCGGTAGGGACAATAGGCGCGAAGTAGGAGTACAAGTCTCCCAAAACCTTCGGGGTCCAATACCGACCCCCGAAGAGTTTAACTGATAGCCTCGAATGAACCAGCGCCCTCAGATGATTAACACGGTCATCGGGTTCGTAGTGGCCGACGAAGACCACATCACAGCTAAAGCGACTTGCCTCAACCTTAGGAAGCACCATGGGGCGATGCAGCCATGGAATAAAGTATGGCTTTAAAACCTTTGCGTGCAATGCACCCATCGCCAAAGCCTCGTCGACATTCACCTGCCGATAAAAAAAGTTATGTTGGTAATGATTCAGACTTAGTAAATACCAAAACCAAAGGAGGTGATGATGCCAAGGAACTTTGCCGTGCGTTCTTGAACCGAAAGGGTCGTCATTGTTATAAGAAGCCGTCAGGATGCCAGTACGATTCAACTGTTTTATTGTTCCTGGTAAGATATGCGTTCCTCTCCACACAAAAACCACTTCCGGCTTCTCAACACTTGCTTTTTTCAACAATTGTTTGTTAATCCTCAATAATGCAGGACCTGGAAAGGGGATGGCGCTTTGATAATGTCCAATTCGTCCAGCAAAATAATCACTAAATGAAAAAGGAATAACATGATGCCCCAGTTCCGAAAGGGCTTGGCTAAATGCCTGTTCATAGATTGGCCAGCGCCAGTCGCCTGCGATGAGTATCTTCAATTCGTTCCCACCCTCCGGAATCGACCATCAAAGCCTCATGATGCAACCTCATTGCAGGTAGCAAAACCAGCTGTAATCACTTGCTCATCAACCATGTTATCAGCCACGCCACCAGCAGTGAAAAAGTGAACCAGAACTTTGAAATCGGGCGAATCTCAGATTCGATTCTCGTGAAATCGCTACTTACGCGATTGGACGGACTCCGTATTACGCAAAGACTCCAACAACATCATTTTAGTTGATCTATAATGGCGGGTACCGAGATTTTATCATCAAGAATTCCAAGCAATTGACAGATGTATATATACCTGTGTAGCCATCTATGTTCCCCTAGGCAACGGTCTCGTGCCAATTTTGCCATGGACCGACATTCTTCTGGTCGGTCAAGATAATGTCGAACGAGCTCAAGACACTCGTCAACACTATGATAGCAGAGGATCTCTTTTCCTATTTGGTAGTGTTGTGCCAAGTCAGAGTTAAAAGTTGTCAGATAAGCGCCGCCACCTGTACCAGGTATATCAAAATCCCTTCCTTTTACATTAGTCAAATCCATCGAATGACCTATATAACCACCGCCAAGATTGATTTGACTCCTATTAAAAATCTCGTTAGGTGATCTTGCATATCCACTACCTTCCCTACCCCAGCCGCTACCAAAGACCTGGACCGGGATGCCATGTTTTTTTAAAAAATTAATCAGTAAAGGACGTGCTCCATAGCAGGCTCCAACAAAACTTACAGGAATATCAAAATCAACACCAGTGGGATAATATTCCGCAGGATTAAATCCCTCTGGGAGATAAATGCATCGACCACCTTCTAAATTATACCAATCAACAGCTATACGAGCTGAAGTCCACGAAAGGTCAAAAACACTAGCTAAAGCAATCTGACCGGTCATCTGCTCACCAAGTCTATAACCATCCCAGGAATGTTTATCATCAAGACACATGTTTACTGTTGGAATATTAAAACTGTTTTTTATGGTCTCAATTGTTGATCTAAGAATAAACAGACCATCAAAATAACAAAACACCCAGTCAACAGGATCAGCTTTATGGGTTTCCTGTAAAACTTTAATGATCTCACTGTTTTCTTCTTCTCTTTTTCTCAGCCATAAATTTCTTTTAGTCTGTATTGACTCATCAAAACCTCTCTCATAAAAATCAAATATCGTCACCTTACCCAGTGCTTTAAGTTCATCAGCCAGACTTTTTTCCCATGTCTTCCTGCGAACTATTGCAAATGTATGAATTTCTCCAACTTTTTTATGCTTACGATTCCATCCTCCATAGGAAATAAAATGTTGTTTTAACGAATTCATGCCATTCCCTATAGAAATAGATAATTGTTTATTTCCCTTTAGGGTTTTATATTTCTCCCGTCTCCGATTATATTCTTTGTGTAATTTTCCTGCCTTATATTCCAATATGAATGGCCAAAAATTACTTAAACGGATTTTTTCTTTTATACTCTGTGGTAAAATTCTTGATATTATTGATATCATTTCTTTAGTTGGCTCAATGTCTTATATGGAAGACCAAGTATTTGATCAAATAAACCAAGCAAAATAAAATTTCTTATTTTTTTAACATGTGCGGCTAATATTAGTCTAGATAATAAACACTTTAAAATAGGCCATCTAACTTTTAATTGGCTACGATATTTTTTATTTATGTATAAAAGATTACGAGTTTGGTAATAATATTTCCAAGTAGCTGGATTATCAATATAAGATATTTTTTTCCCTAAGAAAGCAATAGTGGTTTGTGGAAATCGTGGATGATAAAATACATTATCAAGCATAATCCAAACATTAAAACCATTGGCCAATATCCTGAAAAGATATTCATTCTCATCACCCCAAATGAACATTTCTTTTCGTGGAAATCCTATACTTTTTATTATTTCTCTATTAAGAAAAATTCCATTGAAAAAGTTCCCATATCCACTGATGATTTTTGTTCTATAAGATCCTATGAAACTATCGACATCATTCATTGACTGAAAATAGATGCTTTTGTTATTGAAAAAACCACAAAATCCAAAAGTCAGCTGATTTTTATCTAACGGATCTAACACTATAGGACAGTAGCATGAGTTTTGATTCAGATCTAAAGAACAAAACAGTTCTAGTGTGTTTACCTCTGGAAACCCATCATCATCCATTAACCATACCCAATTGAAACCTCTTTCATATCCTCTTTTAATTCCTTCATAAAACCCCCCGGCTCCTCCGATATTTTCTATTAGTTTTATGTAATCTATTTTTGGATTACTAAGAAAATCACTTCCCTCTAAACATTCTCGTGTTCCATCGGTACTTGCATTATCTATTATAATAATACTGTCGAGAGACCTTGTTTGTTGCAGTAATTTTTCTAAACAATTGATTAAAAGTTCTTTTCTATTATAAGTAACAATAACTGCTGCGATCTTTCCCTTTTTTTCATCCATGTTTTATTTTTTTAAACACTCTTAAAGCGCTATTCACTACCTGATCCATATTTAAATATCTATATTCTGCGAGTCTTCCCACAAAATATACATTTTTTAGTTTTTCGGCCTCTTTTTTATATTTTAGATAAATCTTCTGGTAGTCGGGAATTGGAATTGGATAATATGGATCTCCATCTCCCTTTGAGAATTCATAACAAATTGTTGTTTTGTTGTGCCTTTGGAAGTAAAAATGCTTGAATTCGGTTATTCTTGTGTAATCTTGATCATTTGGATAATTAACCACGGCGGCATTTTGGAATTTCTCTATATCTAAAGTCTCAAATTTAAAATCAAGACTTCTATATGGCAACTTGCCATACATATAATCAAAGAAATAATCAATTGGGCCGGTAAAAATAATCTTATCGAATTTTAAAACGTCAATTATTTTTCTATAATCTGTGTTTAGTAAAATATGAATATTCCTATTATTAAGCATTTTGTCAAAAAGTCTTGAAAAACCATATTTCGGTATGCCCTGATACTTGTCGGTAAAGTATCGACTGTCTCTATTAAACCTAACTTGGAGTCTTTTAGTCACTTGTGGATCAAGCTCTTCTGGATAAACACCCCATTGTTTTTTTGTATAGTTTTTAAAAAATAACTCATATAATTCTTCCCCCACTTGCGAAACAACTACATCATGTGAATTTTTAACCTTATCCATTTTTACCATTTTGTTGCCAAAATATTTTTTGAGCCCTTTCGCCGTAAACTTACGATTATAAAGAAGTTCCATCGTATCAATATTGATCGGCAGATAAACTTCCTTATCTCTCACTTTGGCAATCACTCTGTGGACATAACCGTTCCACTCTGTGAACTGGCTCAGGTAATCCCATACCTTTCTTGATTTTGTATGAAAAATATGCGGTCCATACTTCTGTATTAGAATTCCATCTTCATTGTAATAATCATAAGCATTACCCCCGATATGGCTTCGTTTATCCACAAGTAAAACCTTCTTATTAAGCTGGGTAGAGACCCTCTCAGCAAAAGTACAACCAGCAAAACCCGCACCAACGATCAAAAATTTAAATTGTTTGCTCATTTTTATACCTAAAAGTCCAAAACCTCTGGCCTGAATAATTCCAGAAGAACACCAAGAATAATTCAAGTGGCTTCCCTATAAAGATATGAAGTCCGAGAACACCAATGAATAAATAAACCAATAAATTATTCAATAAAAACCCAATGCCGACTACTGTGAAGGATTTCGTCATCTGTTTAACATATTTTTTTTCATAATTTTTAAAAGTCCAATATTTTTGAAGCCAGAAACCTATAAGAAAAGCCACAAAGAATGCAAAGACATTTGCTACAAGGTAGAAAACATGAAGATATAAAACAAGAATTGAAAAGATACAAAATTCGATTGAGGCTGAAATCCCACCAACTAAAATATATCTAATAACCTGACCGAAATTTAATTGTTCTTTAACTTTGTATATATTGTACATGGTTGATATTTTCAACTATTTCTTCTTTGCAACTACAATT
Organism: Candidatus Methanoperedens sp.; assembly: GCA_027460615.1. Taxonomy (GTDB): domain Archaea; phylum Halobacteriota; class Methanosarcinia; order Methanosarcinales; family Methanoperedenaceae; genus Methanoperedens. The sequence continues at coordinate 17,209 of JAPZAO010000023.1, read as the reverse complement.
AATTCCTCATCTCCTATGAAAAACCAGTATCTAAGAATAAAACTAACACCCTTAATACCTAGTTTTTGTAGAAATGAAATGTTTTGCGATTTAGATTTTATACCTAATAAAGACGCTAAAGATGATAACCAAAATAAAGAATCACCGCCTCTTCTAAAAGTCTTTTCTATCTTGTATCCATAAGCAGATAATAGATATAAAAGAGACTCTTTTGTAAAGTGATGTACATGTATAGGGACTTGCCACCATCCCCAATATTTTTTGAATAATCTAATTGTCCTTGCTTTAGAATGAGGTACCATAATAACTAAATAACTATCAGGGCTTAAAATTCCCTTTAATTCTTTAAAAAAGTGATTAATATTATAAATATGTTCAACTACATGTGACAAATATAGACAAGTGGGAACTATTTTTAAATTCATCTGACTTGATTTCACCCATTCAGAGAATGTTCCCTGAAAAACATTAAATCCTTTTTCACGACATTTCTTAACTGCTAATGCTTCTATTTCAATACCAATTAAATTTGAATATCCAAATCTTCGAAATACTTCAAGTGAAAATCCATACATGCATCCAATATCTATGATTGTCATATCTTTTGGAATAAAATTTTGTATTTTTTTTAAATATTTCTTCGATCTCCATTTTTTTTCATTTTCTATTGTAAGATGTGCTCTATAATTATATAACGTTTTATATATCTCATTTAGTACATCTATATTTTTATATCCCGATGTAAATAGATGGCTACAATTCCTACAACAAACTAATTTATAAGATATTTCAGAATAAATAGAAAAAACTGATTCTTGTATGATAATACTCTCACTTTGTTTGCAAATTGGACAAATTGGTCCCATCTTTTAATATTTCCGCCCGTAAAGTATAAAACCCTTTACTAATCCAGAATCACGCTTCCTATCAGGCGACATTTGTGTTAAAGAAGTTAATTGATCTGGCACATTAAATCGTTTTACTTGTTTCCACTTAGTGTCAAGATAATCAGCTAATTTATAGTCTTGAATTCCGAAATTATATCCCCCTTGTCTAACATGCACTAATATATATTCAATATCTCGTTGTGTTTCAAATTTAGATATTATCCTTTGGGTATCACCTTTATAAATTTGATAATTTAGTTGTGATAAAGGGAGGCAAGGTAACCATCCCAAAATAAGCTCTATGGACAATCCTTCAAGTGCAACTATCCTTTTGTCTTTGCTAATATTATTTTGAATCCAATTTATTACCTCTATCCCCAATTGAGTACTTTGCTCATTACTGTTAGCAAATAAACTTCCATATTTTGTTTCAAACTTGACTGATGGATATTTCCATTGGGAATCATAATTTTTTTGCAATCCTGTAAAACCGAATACAAGAATTCCAATGAATCCAATATTTATAAAAACCTTTGTGAGCCGTTGAGAGTCTTTAATTAAATTTGGATAAAATCTCAGGAATAAAGAAGGTAAAATCAAAAGCCAAAAAACAGTGGCCAATAGCAATCCTCCACCAACCATAAAAGGAATAACCAATGCCCCAATGTGGAATAGAGGTCTTAACCAGCCACCTAGAGAAGAGAGCCAAAAAATAAAATATCCTTTCTTCAAGATCCCCTCAGGAATTTGTCTATACCACCAATAACCTAAGATTCCGCCAAAAAAATCACCAAGATTTTGATAGTCATCAGTTATTCTGGTTAATTGCCCATAAATTGCCAAAACTACCACGACTAATAAACTCAAAGAAAATACCGCATAGAATCTGAATAACCTACGGGCATGATATAAGTTAATTAAATAAAAAATGAGTGCAATGAATATAACTCCGGCTATTATCACAAGAACATGATTAATGCCAAAAAAATATCCATATTGTTCGATGAAACCCATGCTTAAATTCTTTTGAAATCTGCCTTGTAAGATCCCTTCAAGTAAATATTCCAATGATAAACCTTGAGAAAACAGATAGATAATAAATGGCATTGCAAGTAAAAATATTCCACCTAAGCAACTTAGAGCATTTAAATTAAGGACACTCTTTTGTGTTCGATAATTGAATATATATGCTCCAACAAAAGCTAACCCGACAACAAAAAATGCTTCAGGTTTAGATAAAATTGCCGCGCCACATGCAATCCCTAATCCAAACCATGCCCATTTCTCCCCTTTTAAGGTTCTTATTCCACACCATGCCCCAAAGGTCGAAAATAAAGTGCCATAAATAGCATTGAATGATGATGGATTGTACGTGTATGAGGTTGTCCAAGCTGCTATGCCGAAGAAAACAGGTCCAAAAATCCAGGAGAGTCCAATCTCTCGACATATCAACCACAAAAATAATAAATTTAATAAAAATAGTGCTAACGCAGTAAAGCGCAGTTGAGTAAAAGCGTCAAAGAATGGTATTTGTATAATCCAGGAATTCATGTAGGGAGGTAAAGGACCGTATAAAAAATTGAAATCTTTGTAAAGAACTTCCCCCTGTAATAAACGTATTGGAGTTACAAACTCCCTATGAATATCATCATTAACCAACGCAAGATTTCCCCAATGAGACCAGTTAAAATTAATAGATAAAATCATTACAACTATAGATAATATAAGCCAGAATATATACCAATATATTATTGATTGTCTTTTGCCCATTGGAAAAAGGGAGGGTGCAACTTTTTCCACTTTTATTTATTGAGTTTTATATTTTTGTGGGTAATAACGGGCGAAAATTTTTTTGGTTTAATAAATGTAGCCTCTTTCTTACTCTGCGATGGCTCACCTCTATGCAACTCGATATCAGCAATAATTTCTTTGGTAGCTTCAAGGATAGTAAAAACTGATATATCTCTTACACATACATTATTCCCCTCACATGGTGGGAAGTCTGCATGATATAAACAAGGTGAACAATAAACAGGTTCATAGATTATTTTGTTGAGACCAGTTATAGGAGCATAATGTTCAGGGGCACCTGGACCCCAAATTGAAATAGTTGGTCTATTTAAAGCGGCAGCAAAATGAACGGGACCCGAATCAATCGTCACCATTAAGACGCATTTCTCTACTAATGCTAAAAAAGCACCAAAAGTAAATCGTCCAGCAACATTAAAAACCTTATTGCGAGCAGTCTGAGACAAATTATTAGATACAGCAGCAACATATCCATGTTCATTCGGTGAACCAATTAACAGAAAGGTGTACTCAGGAAACTGTTGTGTAATTTGTTCAAGGTAATCTATCCATTTCTCGGCAAGCCATCGCCTTTCTAGCAATAATTCAGATGCATTTACATTCACTAGAATTATGGAATTATTATTTATCCCAATTGCTTCTAATGTTTGAAAGCATAAAGCTTTATCCTCAGAGGGCACATTCAGTATATTAATTAAATTAGGATCGGGTGTGCCTCCAACACATAATGCCATTTGGCTATAAACTTCTGAGATATGGCGTTTTGTGTTGAAAAAGATCATATGAGTATGCATGCCTTTTTTAAACTCAGCATTTTTCCTATAAAATCCATATCTGTTCAGGGCAAGGCTAAAAGTAGCGAGTATAGCTGACCAACTTGAATACACCTCCATGTCAAAGTAAAGAGCTGGCCGGTACTGCCATAATCTCATGATTACGAATATGGTACTTCTTATCATCGGAATTACATTCCTATCATCAACTAAGAAAATTTCATCAATATAGTTCATTCTTTTAACAAGCTCCCGGGAGCTATAACTTGTAATATAGATTAATCTTGCTTTAGGGAATTTTTCCTTTAACGCTCGACATAATATTCCTGTATATACTATTGAACCTAAGCCAACAATTTTTGCTACAGCTATGACTTTAGGATTTTCTGGCAATGAATGATCTCTTCGGAGGATTGTCCCAACTAATCTTGTTAAAAACCGCATTATAACGGCAGTAATAAAGCCAATCGTTCGATCTATAAATATTTTCTTTTTATAAGAGAGCATTAAATCGTCCTATAATTAAGCCCTCTAATATAGCTCCACGTAATTGCCATAATTGTTATTATAAAAGGAAATTGCACATCAATTCCTGGATATAATGTTAAGTTCTCACTGGAGAAAGAACTGGCAATTATTAATAGAACTAAGATTTGCATAATTGAATTTAATAATTTTGTTTCTCCTGTCGAAAAAGGTTGTTTTATTTTGATAGAAAATTGCGTGAACATTTTAAAATAAAGCCATATTACAAAAACTGCTCCCAAGATTCCCATGTCATGTGTCGATGTTAATAGGTCAGCATGCAATGAAATGCCGGTTTCATAAATAGCTCTTCGCTGCCAACCTCGGCCTAACACTAATAACTCAGGCTCTTCTTGCACTGTTTCGACAAACCTACCCCAGTTGTCAAATCTGCTCCCAAGGGATGTTTCATGATAAGCTTTTTCGAAACCTCTAATTCCTGTAGCAACATAAGCGCTCTCTAACTGGCCATAAACTTCCCTTTTCTGTTCTGCTGTTGCAAACTGTTCCAAAAACCACATCCCAGAAGACACTATGATAAAGGCAATAATCAACATCCTTGTCGAAAGCTTAAAATTCTTACTTTCTCTGATCATAAGCAAGATAAGACCTACCATTAAGCTAATCATAGCAGTTTTTGTTCCGGAAATTAGAATGGCATCAACGCATAGGATCATTAATAAAATAAAAACAATTTTTCCTATCACAGGTTTAAAATATAAAAACCAATAGAGAAGTATAAGAAAATATATTACTAATAAAACACCCCATGCGCTTGTATTGCCATAGAGAGAGAACCTTGTTAACCAAGCATAGGGATCATACATTTCTATGCCAAAGAAATCTTTTGGCAGGAATCCATGAGAAGCAAGGGAGCTGAATACTACTGCAAACCCAGCGACAATATGCAAGCATCTGAAAAGACTTTGCTGTGTCTTCTGAGCTGTCCATTGATCGGTGAGCATTAAATACCCACCGACTACTTCGAAAAGTCTTAAAATAAGCGGTGAAAGCCCTATCATGCCCGTACCGGTATGCAAAAAAGGAGTTGAACTGATTTCGTTGTAACGCACAAGCAATGAGAGAAACGCAATCAGGGCGTAAAATAATAAGGGGTTCCTTAAAGGAGAGCGGGCCAGTGACTTTTCCTGCCTGACAGATTTCCTTAAAAGCCATACAGGGAAAATTGATACGAATATCATTTCATCCAATCGAATAATAGCGGAAAGACCAAAACTTGGGGCAAAAATAACCGGCGCCTGATAAGCAAAAGATAATACAAAACATATTAAACCTAATTCGTAATGTTTAACAAAAACAAAAAAGAGAATAATAACAGGCCATACTGATAATAGACCCAACCCAAGCTTTGAACTTAAAATTGCAGCAATAGCCCCAATAAAAACAATAATTATCCCCCAAATTATCTGACGGTCAGCAATTCCATCTTTAATAGATGTTTGCTGATTTATAATAAAACCCGTATTTTTAATCATTTTTTATTTATAGCTCTTTTTTGCTTGTACTCATCTAATGCTAATTTTATTGGCATCTACAAACTTAAAAGCTATTACAATACACCAAACAGCATAAACAATACTCGCCACAGCCAAACCCCAAACTACACCAATAGCTCCCATTCTGAACGACAAATAAAATGTGGCGCCTCCTGCCACCAATGAAGCTGTAATTTTAGGCATAATATAAAGTTGAGGTTTATTCGCAAGCAAGCCAAATTGGGTTAACACTTGCCCTAAATAAAAAAGACCCCAAGCAGTTGTCAACCAGGGAAGTAGATAGGAGTATGTAACAAATCGCTCATTGCTTATGAGCAATATTAATTGTTGATGGTAAAGAATAAAAATTCCTATAAGAAACATTGTTCCTAAAACATAAACCCCTGTCATACCTGTTAATATTCTATTCGCGGAAGCTACTGACCCATTTTTAGTAAGATCTCCTGCCTTTTGAAAAGCAATCGGCATAAATAAAGCACTTAAGAAACCTGAGCTAAATGATAAAGGATATATGGATAATTGTGAAACTACTGCAAATGCACCAACAACTTCAGCTCCGTGAAAGGTTTGAAGTGACCATCTATCACATGACATATGAATCCATCCAAAAATACCCCACACAAGAAAAGGCCAGGAATAAGATAATATTTCTTTACTCAAACCTTGTAATAATGGTACTCGTGTTTTTGATTCTAAATGCTGAGAAGAAGCATCGGAAACATTCTTAGAGTAGAGTCGTTCTACAATCAAAAGTACAAATATGGCAGCCACAAGATACCCTACTAACGCCACGTTTACACTTGCAATTGTCAAGATAACTAAAAATGTAGCAATTAAGGGTCTTAAAAAAGAGTTACTTATGTCAAAGATTGCAGCAGGTTTCCTCTGACGTGCTACAGTAAAAATCCCTATTCTGAGGCTAAACAGACCTGTAATAATACCTATAACTAAAGAAAGGGCTATTAAAATAGTCCAATCCAAATCTTTTATCATACTAAAAATAAAAACTAATATTATTGAAGTCGAAAATGATATGAGGCAAACAAATATAGTAAGACGGTTTGTAACAGCATAAAAAACGTCTAAATTTCCCCTGTCTTTACTTATCGACCAGAATCGCGTGAACCCCTGCCCGAATGGGCCAAAGAAATTTAATCCAATAAGGGCTACTATTGTATTAGCAAGTGCAAGTTTACCGAACTCAGATGGATCAAGGACATGTGTTAATAGCTTTATTCCTAATAACCCTGCAATACCTGTTCCGACCTGACCAACAAATACCCAACTGGCTTCAGGAGTTAAGACCCATAATTTTTGCAGAGTTCTATTGATCAAATTAAGGCTTTTTAAAGAAAGAAATTTCTATTAATGCTGTTTTTAGTTTCTTCGTCGGAAAAATAATATTGGCAATCTTACAGTTTTAAACATAATTTCTTTGAGTATTTAATAGAAATCTAAAAACAGATTATTAATAATTTTGACTATTTTATTTGCCCTGAAAGTATGGAAATGGGAAAAGCTATTTATTCCCAATTTTTCAGACTAAGGGAAAAACCTACACATACTATCCTTGATGAACACTTTCTCAACTATTTCATTGTATGGTCCAAATGTACACCTTGGGCATGTTGCAGGGTCTATCTTTTCGATCATATCTTTAATTGAAGAGAGTGGCTGCGGGTTCGCCACATTCCCAACGCCATGCAACCGGCGAGGTGGGATATTGTGCTTTGAAGCGATACCTCGCGCAGCTGCATAGATAAATAACCGATTACCTAACCCTCCCTTTAAACGTGCGATAATCATGTGTTCTCCCGGGCTATCCTCCATCCCGCTACAAAATTCCGCAATTCGTCTAAGATAGCCCCTTTATCATAAAGATAAACGCCCTCTCTGTTCCAGAATAATGCGTGCTTTGTATGCATGTCGTACAGGGGTGGTGGAGGCGGCAAATCATTATCTAATTCAATCCCAAACGCTGCTTTGGCAATTTCTTTCACAGCTATGGGCTCGGGAGCAATATTCAGGACTTTGATATCGTTCTTTAGCGCGATGTTCAAGTCACGCCAAATATTTTCGAGATTGTAATACTGTAAAACCCCGTCTTGGTGGACAAATTTCTGGTCATTATGCAGCAAATCGTAAATGATATTCTTACGTAGTCCCGAACCAAATAGACCAGGTAGACGGACCACAAGAGCATCGAACCTGTTTTCGACAAACAGCTCCAGCTGCCGTCGGTGTCTGCTGTAAGGTGCCAGCTCCTCCAAGTCGATAGGAAAATCCTCATCCACCATTCGCGCCGCGGGATAAACGTCGATGGTAGAAATTAGGATGAACTTCTGGGTTTGGATCGATTCAAGAACATTCATCAATCGTTTTATCGAGGCGAAATCCTCTTCGGGATATTTATTGGCACGCCATTTGACACTGTCGGGTGCAGCGCAGACCACGATCTCAAACCGTCCCACTTCCAGCATTTTGTCTATGTTCTTAGTGTTATAGAGAAAATCGAACCGACTTTGCCGCAAGATGTTCCCACCGACAAAACCTGTATGCCCGATTAGGGCCCGGGGTAGCGGTCGGATATCTTTTACTCTCGCCATTTAAAAAATGACCACAGATATTGACGAACAAGAAGATAAAGGCTTCCCACTAAGGAAGTATGATAGCAATCCAATGATAAGATGAATCATTCAGTGAAGAATCAGTGGTTAATTTGGAAAACAGGATAATAACTCAGATTCTATCGTATGCTTGAACAGCGTCGATGATCTTATCGACGTCATCGTTGCTGAGGTCGGCGTGAAGAGGAATGAGAATTACGTCTTCATCAGCACGGGCCGTGTTGGGTAGCTCGCAAAGTCCACCAAATATGGTGTAGCGGTCATTGCGACGATTGTTAACGTTGACCAAAATGCCTCTCTCTCGCATAAACTTGGCGAAATCAAGACGCCCTTCGACATGAATGGGGAATATTTGATAGTTGGAACTGCGGTCTGCCGCATGTTTAACCAATTGAATTTTTCGCAAACCGGCAAGTTCGCGTCGGTACTGCTCACCGATTTGGTTTCTCCGCTCAAAGGGTATATCGAAATGATCAATCCCGACGATTCCTAACGTGGCGGTGATATCATTCATGTTATACTTAAAGCCCAGCATATCGATCCACTCCGGTAGCGGATCAAGTAGATCCGCTTTTTTCTCCTCTCGGTCGATACCAAACCAAACAAGTTTCTTAAGTTTTTTATAATATTCTTCACAGGTTGTGGCAATGATCCCTCCATCTCCCGAATTTACGATCTTTATGACTTGAAATGAAAATGTAATGATATCACCGCGCGAGCCAATATACCCCCCCTTATACTTCGACCCCAATGCATGTGCCGAATCCTCAATAACGGGCAGATTATATTTCTTCCCGATCTCCCATAACTCATCCATGTCGCAGGGAAGACCGCCGTAATGGACACAGACAATGGCTTTAGTTTTCCTTGTAATTTTTGATTCGACACTTTTGGGATCTATGTTAAGCGTTTCGTACTGAATGTCAGCAAAGATAGGTTTAGCACCTTGCTCAAGAATGGCGGTATTGGTCGCTATAAAGGTATATGGCGTACTTACGACCTCATTACCTGGGCCGATGCCAACAGCCGCATAACTTGCACGTAGAGCGGCTGTACCACTGGTACAAGCAACGCAATGGGGTATATTGAATTTTTGACTAACCTTTTCGCGAAATAGCTTTTCTTGACTTCCGGTGTTAATCCACTTGGAACGAAGTATCTCTTTTACAGCGTCGCCCGCCCTTTCAGGGATATAAGTTGACCAGAGGCGAATCAAACCATCTTGAAGCTCGTAGTCCTTTTTTTCCACTTATCGTTTCCCTTTCTCGTGTTTCTTTATAAAATGGATTTATAGTATTCCACGGTTTCTCTTATACCCTGTCGATGATCATAAAACCTATAATCTGGAAATAATGTTCTGAATTTGACATCATCCAGTATCTTGAAAGGCGCTCCGTCCTGGTAGTTGGTGTTAAAGACTAAATCGCCAGAAAAGCCTACCTCTTCAGCAATCATCTCCGCGGATTCTTTTATGGAATATCCTTTGTTTTGACCAATATTGACCGGATAAATCAAATCATGCTTTATTGTAAGCCCGAATGCCAAGATACGGACGACATCCTTAATATACCCCCACTCGCGGATGGGTTTGCCACTTCCCCAGATTTCAAAATGCGAGTCGCCGTTGCGTTGAGCAAGAATCATTCGGATAATCATACCATTCAGCGCATGCGTCTTGTTGGGGTCCATATAATCACCTGGTCCGAACGTGTTAGGCACTAAGAAATTGACCGTATCTATCCCATACTGTTTCCTGAAAGTTTTCGAAATAACATAGATAAAGCGCTTGGCATTGCCATATGAAAAAACGGAGTCGTGAACTTCTCCTTGCCACCAGTCCGGTTCATTATGCTTGTTCGCATCACCGGGGTAGGAACAATTAGACAGTGGATTAACGATGCGGACCTTTGGGCAAAATTCCGTGACGGCTTTATACAAGTTCAAGGCCGTTTGTATATTATCATATAAGACGTCAGCAGCATATTGTGTCACATAATGGAGGCTACCCACGTGCGCAGCAAGATTGACGACGACATCGGGGTGCTGGTCGCGAAAATAATCCCGGACAAGTCCGAGATCCCGCAGATCAAGCCCATCCCGCCGCGACAGTGCAACAATCTCATAATCGGGACTTGTCAAAATCTCACGCAGATTTCGCCCGACAAATCCATGTCCACCCAAAATGAGAACTTTCATTTCCTTCTACCTCTTTATGCGTTTTAAACAATTAAACATTGCGGTAATTGTTATGGTGCTCAAGAACCGGGATAGCACGCACCATTTGGTCTATTCCTTCCTCCACGGATATGCATGCCTTATATCCAAGAGCATTTATTTTATCATAGCAGACCTCATAATTACGCTTGTCTTTATCTTCGCCAATATCAGCAAAATGAAGATAATACTCAACCTTCTTTTTTATCATAAGAGCAATATCCTCTTTATTAAAATTATTGCTACTGTCACCAACATTGAACACTTCGCCCTTCATTTTGTCCAGATTCTCCAATGCAAAAATAAAACTGCATGCCATGTCATCCACATGAATGAAGGTGCGCTTAAAGTGTTTTTCGAACATAATCAGATACTTGTTGATGACTGCCTCGTAAACAAAATCATTGATCAAGAGATCTAAACGCATCCTCGGGGAAAGACCGAAGGCCGTCGCGAACCTAAATATAACTGTATTATTATGTTCCAGAAGCCATTTTTCCGCTTCGGTTTTGGTCTTGCCGTAAAGACTCAGGGGGTTCAACGGCGTTTCTTCTGTGCAGATGCCGTCGACAACCCCATAATTACTTCCTGTGGATGCAAAAATAATAGGTTGATTCTTTGAAAGTAACCGAGAAATCATCTTTGTTGCTTCAAGATTTGTACTACGCGCAAGATCCTGCGCCTTTTCGCAAGCAGGGAACCCAACAATTGCAGCCAGATGAATAACGCATTCACAATTATCCGTCAGTTTTTTCATCAACGTCTCATCGCGAATATCGCCTTTGACAAACGTGAAATGCGGATTCTTAAAGTAGTTAATCATCGTGTGGCCGTTCTCATATATCAAACGATCAACCACGGTTACATTATATTTTTTATTCAAAAGATGGTCGACAAGAACCGCCCCAACATATCCGGCACCACCTGTGACGAGTATTCTCTCCATAGTCTCCTCCTCATTTTTGTTACCATCTCCGTGCTATCCACATCAATGGCTTTAGGGTTAAGCCTACACAGTTGATAGTTTTTCTCTCGTCTTTCTGGTTTCTTTAGTTTCTTTGGTCTATTTCATCCCAGTGAAATAAGCTTTGCATTTCATCCCGTACGCTTTCGCTTCGGGACAGGCGGGATAAATTTATTAGGTTACACTAAATTGTAAGGCGTGAAGCGTGATTTCATTAGGATCGTTAGGAACTTTATGACCGATTGTTGGGCACGTTGGGTTCGTTGGGAAGAGACATTCACTCAAAAGCGTTTATGAGGCTATATATCTATGAAAATTTTATTGGTAATGGCAAAACGTACGTTCAGGATTTAAAAAATAGCAGCCGGGATTCTAGGGATGAGTTCTTCTTTGACGACTAAGTTGCAGTTAACACGATGCGCATCAGGTATTATACTTCTTCAGAATCCGCTCCAGTTCTTGTTTCCAAATCAAATAGCCTGCCCTTGTCAAATGAATTCCGTCAAATGAGTACTCGGGTCTTAGAGTTCCGTCTTTTGCTAAAATTCTGTTCAAATCTAACCACTCAATCGAATGGATTATTGCTAAGTCATACAACTTTTTATTTAAAATCTCTACTTTTCGGTTATAAATTTTTGAATCTCGGAAATCTGATGCACTATACAAAACGCTTTCTAAAACAGGCAATATTTTATGCTCCTTTAATCCCTCAATCACTAGCGAAAGATTCTTAATGGTGGTATCCACAGGTATATTTTTCATAATGTCATTTCCACCGCCCAAGATAAAACAAATCTTCGGTCTAACCTTGTAGATGTACTCCATTCGGTTTAAAAACCCTTCGGTCACGTCCCCACCTATCCCACGATTGATTGTATCAGTCCGATTGAGTAATTCATTCCAATCAATCTGAGATGTAAGAGAATCGCCCAACATTACAACATTGCCCGTTTTGGAATACACTTTATAAAAATCTGTCGCCTGCTTATACTGCGAATTATTCACATAGTTGTAAACAGACTTTGTTGAAAATCTTGAAAGTATCCTGTGAGGATAATCTTCCCTGATGATAATCACCAAAATGAAAATCAAACAGATCGTGTTTGAGGCAAACAAAATCTTAGTATATATAGAACGTGATCCCATGATTAAATTGCCCAGTTGTGATAGGAGTTATTCTTTATCTTTCTTTCCCACTCGGATAAAATTTGTTCTCTTTTATCGTAACGAATTTTGGAAATCCTTTAAACTTGTGGAAATCCTATACACGGTTTTACCAAGTTTAGCCTCCAGAAAAGGGCCTTGGGTTCAAATCTTTATCCTTGATAATTCATCTGTAAACTTCTTAACCCTTTTCTATTAGAAACTCAGCTAGGTAACTCCCATCCTGTCCGGTGATGCCGGTAATCAGTGCTTTCTTCATGTTAAACCTCGTCTATTTCGTCTATCTGGTCTATTTGGTCTATCTGGTCTATTTGGTCTATTTGGTCTATTTGGTTTGTTTAGTTTTTAAAAAGTCTTGATAAGTTAAATGAAGGCCATCTTTAAGGGAAATCTTATACTTCCATCCCAATTTATGAAGCCTGGAAACGTCCAGGAGTTTCTGAGGAGTACCATCGGGTTTTTTTAGTTTATCTTGTTTATTTGGTCTGTCTGGTCTGTTTGGTCTGTCTGGTTTATTTGGCCTCTCTAGTTTTTCTGGTTTATCTGGTTTATTGTGTCTATTGGGTCAAGAACAAGTTCAAAGTTGAAAGCTGAAAGATCACGCCTGAAAGTAGCTAACCTCAAAAGGAGTGAATCCTTAGGTGCCATTTATTTACTCGGCAATGTCAAAGAAAATTGTTTGTTCGGATAATCAACAGTTAGAATGAAATTACTAAGGAAGCTTCTTACACCAAGTAATGGGATATTGAGATTGGGCATAAAATCGACTAAAACATCCTGAGTTGAAAATTCTTCTATAATGATTCGAATGGTATGGCTATAAGCAACCGTGATTCCATTCCCTGTGCTAACCCTCTTCAATTGACCCGCCTGCAGATTATGACCAAGAAGTGAAGCAAATGAACCAGGAAAAGCACACTCATCTGCACCTGTATCAATAAGGGCATAGACATTTATTTGCTTTTCTGTATCTGGGTTAATAATGATTATAGGGAGGTAAGGTCGTGCTATATCCCCAGGCCTTATGACAGAAAAGGGATAGTCTCGTGCTGACATTATTGGGCCCCGTTGTTGTAACAGATCCTATTCAGCTACAGGGTAGATATGCACAAGATCTTTCTCGGGTATGTATAAAAGCACTGGGTTTTTAAACCCTTTGGACTCGGCATCCCTCAAAGCCTTCTCAGGATCCTCCCCTACGCCGACAATTGTATTGTCATTGACACTTTTCATCGCAACATACCGACCATTAAATTCGTCAGTGGTCACCAAAATCCTTTCCATAAATTTCTCTCCTTATTAACTCAATTCTATAACAAAAAAGATTACAGAGTCAAAAAAGATTATTCGTGTTGATGGTTGAAAACTCGGCGAGGATGAATGCATGAACATTGTTCATTGGGTTTCTTTGGTTTCTTTGGTCTATTTAGTTTCTTGGCTTTTTAAAAATTCTTGGTACGTAAGACGAAGTCCATCTTTAAGGGAAGTCTTGTGCTTCCATCCCAAATTAGTTTATCTCGTTTTATTTGGTCTGTTTAGTTTCTTTTGTTAAAAGATGCCAACCAGTTGCAAGGTTAATGGCTTAGGTTGAGGAAAGATACCAATCGATTGTTTTTTTTAAGCCTTCCTCTAATGAAACACTTGCTTTAAACTCAAACTCCTTCTCTGCCTTAGACGTATCTAACATCCTTCTCGGCTGGCCGTCCGGCTTTGAGGTATCCCAAACAATCTTTCCTTTGAAGCCTGTAAGTTTTGCAATCAACTTCACTAAATCCCTTATTGAAATCTCAAAACCTGCACCAAGGTTTACAGGATTGGGTTTATTATATTTTTCAGTGGCCAAAATGATTGCTTCGGCACAATCTTCGACATATAGGAATTCTCGTGTAGCTTTGCCGGTGCCCCAAACAATAACAGGTTTATCTGGTTTTTCTGGTTTATTTCGTTTATTTGCTTCATTCAGTCTTTGGAAGGCGGATTCTTTTCCACCCATGGCATCTATGATCTTACGGATAAGTGCAGGGATAACATGGGAGGACTCGAGATCAAAGTTGTCTCTTGGGCCGTAAAGATTTACAGGCAGAAGATAGATGGCATTAAAGCCATACTGTTGTCTATAGGCTTGTGCCTGAACTAAAAGCATCTTCTTCGCAAGGCCGTAAGGGGCATTGGTTTCTTCTGGATATCCATTCCACAAATCCTCTTCTTTAAAAGGCACCGTAGTAAACTTTGGATAGGCACAGACAGTTCCAACAGCCACAAATTTCTCCAATCCAACCTGCCTCCCCACCTCCATCATCTGAACACCCATCATGAGGTTCTCGTAGAGGAACTTCCCTGGATTTGCTCGGTTGGCTCCAATTCCCCCAACCCGAGCAGCCAGATGAATCACGATATCCGGTTTGGCATCTCGATAAAGCCTTTTCACGGCTTCCATCTCTACCAGGTCATAATCCTTACTTCGTGGAATAAAAATATTTTTACATTCTCGTTCCTGGAGTTTCTCCACAACAAAAGAACCGAGGAATCCAGCGCCACCAGTGACTAAGATGCGTTTGTTGGACCAGAAGGACATATTATGTGTCTGAGGTTAGAGGGTAGAGAGTTTCTCTGGTTTCTTTAGTCTATTTGGTTTATTTAGTTAAGATCGTTTGGAAGACTAAAAAGGATTAAAGAAGTCAAATTTTCTTTTCTTTCCTCATATCATTAACCAAATTCTTTACTGTTTTACCTCTAAAATACTTCCGTCTTAATTTTGTATAATCCCCTTCTCCTCTATCATATTGCAAAAGGAATCTTAGCGCCCCTGGGAGCCCTAACTGCTTTTTCAACGCCTCCCATCCAGCTTTCTGTATTTCGGTGGGTGTCCGATGAAGAATTTGACTCATGTTTTAAACACCTCCTCAGAAAAAAACTCCATTAAACCAACTATTCTAACCTTTAACTTGTCCTTATTGGCTTTTCCTTTTTGTAACAAAAGGTCATCACAGGTGATAAAGAAATCCGACTTTGCTGCTTCTGCACAGGCAATGTGCAATGCATCTATCGCCATAAAACCCCTTTTTTCAATCTCCTCGGCTCTATTCTCCAATCTTTCAGAATATCTTACATAATCCGAAGCAATTTTTAGAAGATCCTCTATTTTGTCCCTGCGGTGGATAAGCGGACTTTTACTGTTCTCATATTCCAATACAAAAGAATTAATGATAGCCATCTCTTTGTTGATTGCCTTCTCTAACAAAAACATAAATTCTACGGTCTCTACTAAAATTCTTGGCTGCCCCTGATCGTCAAAAGGCCTATTATAAACACAAAGATCCAAATATACCTTCATTCGAAATATCCCCTGACGGCTAACTTAAGATCTTTTTTATTATAGTATCATGGGAAACTGAGTGAATCAACACCCAGACTGCGGATTTAAACCTACTTTTTGTTGTTTGAAAGTTTTCTAATAACATCTTGACATTGCTTCATTTCTTCCAGGTTTTTCATATCTGCATCAACCATGATTTTTACCAGTTCCTTAAATTTAACCTTGGGTTCCCATTTTAGTTTTTTCCTGGCCTTTGAAGCGTCACCCTGGAGAGATTCTACTTCAAGAGGTCTGAAATAACGCTTGTCGATTTCCACATATTTCTTCCAGTCCAACCCTGCATACTTAAAAGCTTCTTCCAGAAACTCTTTCACCGAGTGGGTTTCGCCGGTTGCAATGACATAATCATCTGGCTTGTCTTGCTGGAGCATAAGCCACATAGCTTCTACGAAGTCGGGAGCATAACCCCAATCTCTCTTTGCTTCGAGATTACCGAGGTAAAGCTTATCTTCCAAACCATACTTGATCCTGGCAAGGGCCCTTGTAATTTTTCGAGTTACAAAGGTTTCTCCCCTTCTTGGGGATTCATGGTTAAAGAGAATACCGTTGACAGCAAACATTCCATAACCTTCTCTATAATTTTTGACCATCCAGTAGGCATAGACCTTGGCGGCACTATATGGACTTCGCGGTCTAAAAGGTGTTTCCTCATTTTGAGGAGGTGGCGCATCTCCGAACATCTCACTTGAGGATGCCTGATAAAACTTAGTTTTAATACCGCTCCTTCTTATTGATTCCAATAACCGTGTGGTCCCGATGCCCGTCACATCTCCGGTAAATTCCGGCATGTCGAAGCTGACTCGAACATGGCTCTGGGCAGCTAAATGATAGATTTCATCAGGTTGAATATTGTAAATGAGATTGGTCAATTGCCCCGAATCAGTTATATCCCCATAATGTAGAAAAAGCTTCGCCTTTGGGTCGTGGGGGTCAGCATATATATGATCTATCCTTTCCGTATTAAAGGTGCTTGATCACCGAATGAGCCCATGAACTTCGTACCCCTTTTCTATTAGAAACTCAGCAAGATAACTTCCATCTTGTCCGGTGATGCCGGTGATTAGTGCTTTCTTAGTCATTTTGGTTTCTCTCGTCTTTCTGGTTTATTTGGTCTATCTCGTCTATCTGGTCTGTCTGGTCTGTTCGGTCTACTCAGTCTGTCCAGTCTTTTTAGTTGATCTTGTCTGTTTGGCGGACTTCGTACGAAGATATTTAATGAGTCCTGAGATGAGCATGGCGGTTTTTTCAGCCTGGCCATAAATTTCATCAAATTGCTTGTGATTAATATATCCTTGATCTAATGCCACATATAATTGACTCTGAACTTCTGCTGAGGAAGACATGGCAATAAAT
>JAPZAO010000022.1 GCA_027460615.1 Candidatus Methanoperedens sp. | reverse complement strand
GATGGCCAGGCCGTCGCCGTGGTGGCATTCGAGATGAACTATCCCGGCGATGTGGACCTGTTCGCCGAGCGATTCGAGACGACGGCGTCGATGGCCGGCACGATCCTGGGTCTTGCCCTGACCAAGCTTTGTCTCGGCCGCCGCACCGTCACCCGCATCATCTGGACCAACGGCGGCCAGCACCGAAGCTGGAGCCCGGAATACCATCTCCTCTCCCGCAGCCCCTGGCACCCGCAATCGCTGTTCACTCCCATCCTTAGCCGCGGGTTGGCTTACTGCAAACAACGCTACGTCGGCGTGGCCGTCGACGATACCGGCCTGCGCAAGACCGGCCGCCTGATCCCTCATGCCTTCTTTCAGCGGGACCCGCTGTCGCCGCCCTTTCGGGTCAACCTGATGTGGGGTGTGCGCTTTCTGCAGGCTTCCCTGCTCGTTCCCATTCATCGGTGCAGCCCGGTCGGTACTCGCGCACTGCCCATTCGCTTTGAAATGGCCCCCGTCGTCAAACGCCCCAAGCGCAAGGCTCCGGCCGAAGAGTGGAAGCGCTTCCGCCTCGCTCGCAAGCAGCGCAACTTGTCGCAGTTGTTCGTCACCCTCGCGCGTGAGCTCCGAGCCACTTTCGATCGGCTCCAGGCCAGCAGCAAAATCCTGGTGTTCGCCGTCGATGGCAGCTTCTGCAACCGTACCGTGTTTGCTCTCCTGTTGGCCGGCGTTCACATCGTCGCCCGCGCCCGCAAGGACGCGGTCCTCTGTTTTCGTGCCCCCGCCGGATCCCGCCGCTTCTACGCGCCCGATAAATTCACTCCCGAGCAGGTCCGCCAGAATGACAACCTCGCCTGGAAGACGACCCGCATCTTCTATGGCGGGAAACGCCGTCGCGTCCGCTATAAGGAGGTCCCACAGGTCTATTGGCAAGGCGGCGCTCGCCGGCGCCTCCTCCGCTTGCTGGTCGTTGCTCCCACTCCCTATCGCAAACGCAAGAGCGGCCGCCTCTACTATCGTCAGCCTGCCTACCTGCTCACCACCGCCTTGACGGCCTCGGCTCGCACTCTGCTGCAAATCTATTTCGATCGCTGGCAGATCGAAGTCAATCACCGTGAGGAAAAAGATACCCTCGGCATCGGCCAGGCTCAGTTATGGAACGTTAACTCGGTGCCCCGGCAACCCGTTTTAGCTGTGGCTGCCTATGCCGCACTGTTGTTAGCCTCGTTATTAACCTTTGGCCCCACTCGCACCGATGCCTATGCAGCCCTTCCCAAGTGGCGCCGCAAAGCGAAACGGCCTTCTTGCCTCGATCTCATCACGCTGCTGTGGCGTCAATAAGGACCTCCACATCCACCCATCCGTGCTGGTTCATTGCCAGGCCGAGATCATCCGGGAAATGCCGCAGCGCCCCGGAGATAAACCTGCCGAGCCTTTCTGTCTGCTCGTCAGTAAGTATAATAGTTCCTGCGTCACCGCAACTGCAGGTTTCTCCTCTAAAGAATCCGTGACTCGGGCATTTCTTAATCATTTTTTTTGTTTATATGAATCATCATGTTATATAATTTACCAAAAATGCATTATTTGTTTATTGACTTTCTGATATCCATGTTCGGGTTTTCAAGTTTGGGCACTTCTTTTGTGAGTTTGCTGATTTCTTCCTCCCGCTTTTTTTGCCCCGGGGATTTGCTTTTCTCATTACATGCTTCGCACCTGTATCCAAGGACAGCAAGCCTCGGTGAATATACGGGGTATCTCTTTTTACCTGCGAGGGGGACCCCGCAATCCATGCATGTATCCTGGTTGATATTTTGTAGCATACTATCTTTTAACCTCCACTACTTTCAATGAAAGACCTTTCCTGCAAGGTTCGCTTATATCGCTCTCCACGTTCATGATTGTGAATTTATCACCCGGCTTGAGCCCTGAAGTGCGGCATAATCTGAAATTTTCGCAGGATGAAAGATTGCACGAGACTGGTTCATACACTATTTTTGAGCCTTTTATCGCTTTTCTGGATTCGATAGCCATCATTATCGGGGCCTCGATTACCTCTATGGCGCAAACGCCGGAATCATGCACAAAACACTCAAGTTTTCCCCCGGTTCGAATACCGGTTATCCTGTATTTACTTCCGGGATTGAGACTCAAACATGTTTTATTGAGTTTACACGGCTCGCATTCTTTTGCTCCGCCTTTATAAATGAACTCGTTCCCGATTTTTGCAAGTTTTGTTCCTATCAAAGTTATTATTGTATCTGATTCTTCCATATGATTTCACCTGATTTTAATATTTTATAATAATTATATCACTTTTGTAATCTTTGCCACTTTCTCGGCCGCTTCCCGTGTGAGTCCTGTCCCGAGTATAGTATATCTCTCAGGACGGATCTGGTGCGCATGAAGGAGCGCTTTTATAATATGCTCTTCCCCTATCCCGAGTTCGGAAGCATTTGTAGGCGCACCGATTACCTTCAGTGCTGTGCGGATTTCCTGCCAGTCACCGCCGTGCAGGTACATCATCATTATCGTTCCCACACCGCACTGCTCGCCATGAAGCGCGGGTTTAGGGGCAATCTCATCCAGCGCATGGCTGAACTTGTGCTCTGAACCGCTTGCAGGGCGTGACGAACCCGCAATACTCATAGCAACACCGCTTGCCACAAGAGCTTTCATAACAGTCCATGCCGATTCTTCCAGTCCCGGCTTTATCAGCCCTGCAGAATCAATCAATACTTTCGCGGTCAGCTTTGAGATTATGGATGCGTATTCGCTGAAGGGTTCGTCGCGAAGCCTGTGTGCAAGCTCCCAATCCCGGACAGCAGTGTAATTGGAAATGATGTCCCCGCATCCTGCCGCAAGGAGACGGTATGGCGCAGCTGCGATGATAGCCGTATCAGCCACAACCGCAAGAGGGGTCTGTGCAGCTTCCGAAACGGTTTTATTATTTCTTATGATGGAAGCGCGCGAAGAAACTATACCATCATGCGATGCCGCTGTAGGGACACTGATGAAGGGCAGGTCAAGGTGCATGGAGGCAAGCTTGGCGATATCAATGGATTTCCCGCCCCCCACGCCTAATAAAAATTCTGCTTTTACCTCTTTTGAGATTTTCTCAACTTTATTGACCTCATCCAGCGTGGGATTTTCAACCTTCGCAAAATTTACATTAAAACCAGAATCTTCAAGAGATACGGCAACCGTTTTCCCTGCCGCTTTAAAAGTTGTGCCCCCGGCTACTATGAGTGCATTCCCATTAAGCTTAAGGTCTTTACAAACCTTACCTGTGTCATTGATAACACCATGACCAACGACTACATTTCTTGGCAGCTGCATCCATTTGTTTTTATAGTTTTTCTCATTCATAAGGTCACGATATGGATATAATAAATACCGTCTGGCAGTATATATATAAGTATTACATAAACGGCATAATTTACGATACGTCCTACAATATTGTAGACACGCTCACTTATGCAATTTTGCTTGGTATAAGCCTTTTCGGAGTCTTAAAGTTACTGGAAAAACTTGATGTGGACATCGATACGCGATTCATGATTGCGGTGACGCCGTATATTCTTGCGGGCTCATCCCTGCGCGTGCTTGAGGATTCAAAAGCCTTCACGCCGCCGCTAGAATATCTCTTTATAACGCCCATCATCTATTTTTTCATGTTTGCAGTGACGGTAAGCCTTCTTGTACTTGCCATTGTCCTTGAACGGAAAGGGAAAATTAAGGATTACCATGCGTTTTTCGGCTATGCCGGGCTTGTGTGGACTGCTATCAATATAGCAGCTCTCCTGGCTGTGGATAAAATAACATATCCTGTTCCCGCTGCAGCCATATTGATTTTAGGGATTATAACGACCGGTATTGTATATCTGGTATCCGGGCAATTCAAGTTCGCGCTTCTTACGGATAAACTCAATATATCTATACTCTTCACCCATCTATTGGATGCCTCTTCCACATTTATCGGAATCGACTGGCTCGGATATTATGAAAAGCATGTGGCTCCCACATTTTTTATTGACATGGCAGGAAATTATATCGACCACCCCTCTTTAGTGATGTATCCGCTTAAATTGCTCGTATTCATACCTGTGCTTTATATGCTGGATTACAAATTTGATGCCCAGAAAGAAAAGAAACTTATAGCAATGATGAAACTTGCCATTCTGGTGCTCGGGCTTTCCCCGGCTGTCAGGAACACGCTTCGGATTTTGATGGGGGTATGAGATGCAAAAAGATGCCGAATATCTATATTCTTTAAGGAAATATGTTCTTGCAGTCACCGTGATTTTCATAGCTTTTTTGATTATCGGTGTACTGGTATCAATAACAAACCCTGAAAAATCAACATATTATATTGAATTGTTTAAGAAGACGTTCGGATGGATTACACAACTTAACCCTTTTGAAAGAATGCTTGAAATTTTCAAGAACAATGCAGTTAACAGCCTGCTGGCTCTTGTGCTTGGCATCGGTCTTGGTTTCGTTCCTTTTTTTCTTATAGCAGTGAATGGATTATTCCTGGGCATGGTGGCTGAGGTTTTTTCAACAGAAAAAGGGATTCTTTTTGTGCTTGCAGCCGTCCTTCCCCATGGTATCATTGAACTGCCGATGGTGTTTCTTAGCGCTGCCATCGGGCTTCGGCTCGGATATGAGATGATTCGGGTTTTAAAAGGCGAAAGGACGAATCTGAAACAGGAATTTTTGCAGGGACTGTGGTTTTATCTGGTGAGGATACTACCTCTTCTTTTTGTGGCCGCTGTTATTGAATCTTATGTGACGCCGTTGATTGCGCGGTATTTTTCTATGTGATAGGCGTTCCCGTGCATCCATAGGCAGCCTGAAACCAGAATAACAATCCTAGCGCTTAAATTTGGGGCACAAATCGAATTATACAGGGATATACCGCTATCGTTTGCCGTGTTCAGATATATATTGTTCTATTGCATTTCTTGATGAATACCATATTTTCCCTATTCTTACCGCATCCAGAACACCCTGCCTTGCTCTCAGGCTCAGGTATTCATGGGAATAAGGTGTGTTTCCAGCAAGTTCTCTGAGGGGCAGCAGTTCATCAACCCCGCCAGAGATGGAAAGATACATCGTCAGGCTCTCATCAACAGCCTTTGCAATGAAATTGGCAAATGGGACAATGTTTCCAGCATCCGCTGCTCTCAGGAACCTGTAATATTTTCCTCTGTCCTCTATTTTGAGAACTATTGGCGGATAACCCTGGGTAATCAAATACAGGTTGGTGAGAAGGCGGGATGCCCTGCCATTTCCATCTATGAATGGATGTATCTCAACGAATCTGTGATGCAGGAAGGCAGCAATATCAACAGGATGTCTTTTACATTGGGTGATTTTTTCAATAAGCTCATCCATCAGCTTGGTAACTTTTGACCAGTCAGGTGGAGTTTTTGCTGCACCCGTTATCCTGACATTCCTGGTGCGGTATTTGCCTGCGCCTTCGAGAATGCCTGACGTGATAACTTCATGAATTTGCTGAATTACAGCATGGTCTATTGTCTTTTTCTTCTTTGCAATATCCTCTATCAAATCGAATGCCCTGGCATTGTTTGTTGCTTCAAGGTGCTCGCGCAGTGATTTTCCGCCGATTGTAATACCCTCTTCAAGAACAAGTTTTGTCTCGGGAAGCGTCAGGGTATTCCCTTCTATTGCATTTGAGTGATATGTATGCAGCAGCCTCATTTCTTCATGTAACTTTTTTACAGCATCGGCTGGAAGAGGGCGAAGCGAGTTAAGCCTGTATATTTTTTCATTTATGCGTGAAAGAAGCTTTTCCTTGATTGATGATGTATCGGTATCGGACATAATTTAATATATCCGATATTACACAAGAGTATATATCGGTATCGGTTAAATTTAGAATAATCCGATACGATATTATTGCGCCCCTGCTTTTTGTGGCGGCTATTATTGAATCTTATGTGACGCCGGTGATTGCCCGGTTTTTCTCTGGCTGGTCGCGCCTGGATTCGCGCCGTCTGCACCAAGTTTCAATCCGCGCGTCAGTTCGGCAACGGCGTTGTTCGTGCCATGCCAC
>JAPZAO010000021.1 GCA_027460615.1 Candidatus Methanoperedens sp. | reverse complement strand
GATATATATGTTGTCGCTTCAGCATCCGATTTTAAATTAATTGGGACTGGAAATGAATTCGTGAATTATCCTTCTTGCAGAGGAATCCAAGTTTTAAGATATGATAACGAGTGCACAATTAGCGATGAAGGGGGTATTGCAATTTTAAACAAGAACAATGAGAACGCCATAGTAACCTTACAAGTATATTACTATAAACCAATTGTTGAGTAAACTGATACAAGTTGAGTCTGTGACTATACTTTTTCCAACATCGAAATCTTTATTGATTTTCAAATATAACAATACCCTATGTCAAAAATCCTCATAGTCTATTATTCAAGAGCAGGCAACACTGAAAAGCTCGCAAAGGCGGTCGCCGAAGGCGTGCGCGAGGGCGGGGGGAACCCAACGCTGAACACGGTAGATGAAGTCGATATGAACAAACTTCCCGAATATGACGGCCTCATAGCAGGCTCACCGGTCTATTTCGGGATGATGGCAGCAGAGCTTAAAAAATTCTTTGACGAATCCGTAATGGTGAGGAAAAAGATGGTCAATAAAGTGGGCGCAGCCTTTGTCACGGGCGCGCACAGGACTGGCGGCAAGGAAACCACGCTCATCTCGATACTTCAGGCAATGCTCATAGAAGGGCTGGTGGTGGTGGGCGACCCACTTGAGACAGGCGGGCACTATGGCGCTGCTGGCTCGGACGAGGTCGGGTTAAAAGAAGGACGCGCGCTTGGGAAAAGAGTTGCGGAACTTGCCGAGCAGATAAGGGAAAAATGAAAATAGAACCGCAGATAAACGCAGATGAACGCAGATTTAATGAATCGGTGAGTATAGAAAAAGATTATTTGGGCATGTCCACGTATCGCGAAGCGATATGTGTTGTATGGGAGTCGAGAACCGTTAGGTTTCGGTCTGAGAACCCGCAGGGTTTCGGCATGATGAACGCAGATTAGCTAAAAATGAACTCAAAAAAGCGGCATCCAAAATCAAAGGCAATCGAGAAAAAATCAGGTATAAAATTAAAAATTCTTATTGCCATCATTGGCGCTATTTTACTTCTGGCCATTGCTTATTTTCTAATGCCCCAGGGAAGCCAGGAATGGAAAGTGGACAAAGACGGCGTTCTTTCCTATCCCGAAAACAGGGGCAAAGTTGATGTCAAAGTGCTTAATATCACAACGGAAAACAACGATTCTCTTGAAACCATATCCTTCCAGAGCAAGGACTATACAGTAGAAGGACTCCTTCGCATCCCTCCTTCAAATAAAAAAGTGCCTGCGGTCGTTCTTCTTCCCGGCGCCACGGTCCCGAAGGAAGGAACACAGACGCTGGCCGTGATTCTTTCAAAAATGGGTTATGCAAGCCTTGGCATCGAGCAGCGAAACCGGGGAGGCGTGGACATGGAATACGATTATAATTTATTCAAGGATGGCAAGGAACCTGTAGAACATAAGATGGTGTTCGATGCCCTGCGCTCGGTGGATGTTTTGAAGCAGGATTCTAGGATTGACGCACAAAGAATCGCTATTATCGGGGAAAGCAACGGCGGGCGCTTCGCTATTATTGCCGCTGCACTTGACCCCGATATTAAAGGAGTAATAGGCATCAGCACAAGCGGTTATGATACAGAATCGCAGCTCGCCAATGTCCAGGATGAGACACTTATCAGGTTTTATCGCTCCATAGACCCGGATACGTATCTTGGTTTTATCCCTCCCCGCAGATTCGTGATGATGCATTCGGATAATGACAATATAATCCCGATAAACATGGCCGAGAACACTTTTAAAAAAGCAAAAGAGCCAAAACAATTTTTTAATGTAACGACCGGAACTCACGGATTCAGCGAGGGTATGAGGGCGCCGCTTGAGACTGAATTGAAGCTTATGTTCCAATGATTGTGGTGTGGAGAATCGACCACGGAGCACACAGAGATCACAGAGAGTTGCCGCTTTTCTCTGTGCCCTCTGTGCTCTCTGTGGTTTTTCAAAAGAGAAAATAATAAGAAGTCTCAGATTTTAAACGCAAAACCTTAAAATAGAATTGCCTCCAACTTATATACAGGGTGAGTTTTTTGCAGGAATACAAGCTTTTCATAAACGGAGAATGGGTTGAATCCAGTGATGGCGGGACATTCGATGATATCAATCCGGCAACACTTGAGCTAATCGGCAAAATCCACAAAGCGTCGGATGAGGATGTAAAAAACGCTGTGGATAGCGCCGAAGATGCTTTTGATTCATGGAGCAGCACGCCGGCCCCGCAGCGCGCAAAGATACTTTTCCGCGCCGCCCGAATGCTTGAGGAGCGAAAAGAAGAGCTTGCGCGCCTTATGACCTCCGAAATGGGAAAAGTCCTTAAAGAAGCGCGGGGTGACGTCCAGGAAGCCATCGACATAACATATTATGCTGCGGGCGAGGGAAGGCGTCTTTTCGGAGAGACCACGCCCTCGGAACTCCCGGACAAATTCGCTATGACGGTTCGCAGGCCGATAGGTGTCGTGGGTCTTATTACGCCCTGGAATTTCCCGCTTGCTATCCCGGCATGGAAGATGATGCCTGCTCTCATTTCGGGAAATACGCTGGTGCTTAAACCTGCAAGCGACACGCCGATTATGGCGATTGAACTTGTTAAGATTCTTACCGAAGCAGGGCTTCCGAAAGGTGTTTTAAACCTTGTGACGGGCGGAGGGGATACGGTGGGAAGCGCGATTGTTCATAATAAGAAAATCCGCGCTGTTTCATTCACAGGCTCGCTTGAGACTGGAAAATGGATATTGGGCGAGGCGGGCAAGGAGATGAAACGTGTATCGCTTGAACTTGGAGGAAAGAACCCAATCATAGTCATGGATGACGCAGACCTCAATCTTGCAATCGACGGTATAATCTGGGGCGCATTCGGGACGACAGGGCAGAGATGCACAGCAGCAAGCCGCGTTATTGCGCATGAAAAAATACTCCCGGCACTTTTGCAAAAGCTCATCGAAAGAACAAAGAAGCTAAGGCTTGGAAATGGCCTTGGTGAGAATACCGATGTCGGGCCAGTCATAAACAATTCTCAGCTTCAAAAGATAGCAAAGTACGCTGATATCGGGAAAAATGAAGGCGCAAAACTTGCGCTTGGCGGGAGAATTGCCCATCCTCTGCCAGGTTACTTTTTCGAGCCGACCATCTTTACTGACGTCACGCCTGATATGCGAATAGCACGGGAAGAGATATTCGGTCCGGTCGTTTGCTTGCTCACTGCCAGCGACCTTGAAGAGGCTATACGGATAGCAAACTCTGTGGAATATGGTCTATCGTCTTCGATTTACACCGGTAACATAAAAAACGCCTTTAAAGCAATTGAGAAAATCGACGCCGGCATCACGTACATCAATGCATCGACCATAGGCGCAGAAATCCACCTGCCGTTTGGCGGCGTGAAATCAACCGGGAACGGAACGCGTGAGGCCGGGACTACGACGATAGAAGAATTCACGGAATTAAAAACTGTTTATATTGATTACAGCGGAAAACTCCAGAAAGCGCAGATAGATATCGAATAGGGGAAAAAAGATATGAAAAAAAATACAACAAAATCAAGGGAAATCATAAAGCGCGATAATAAAGTTATGTCGCCGTCCCTCACGCGACCGTACGAACTTGTGATTGACAGCGCAGAAGGTTCGACAATATTCGATGTTGACGGCAGGAGCTACATAGATTTTGCATCAAGCGTAGCCGTTATGAATATCGGATATAACTGCAAGAAAGTAAAGCAGGCTGTGTGCGCCCAGATGGAAAAAATGGTGCACTGCGGATTTTCAGATTTTTATGCCGAAATCCCTGTAAAATTATCAGAGAAACTTTGCGAAATGACAGGATACGAAAAGGTATTCCTTTCAAATTCGGGGGCGGAGGCGGTCGAGGCTGCCATGAAGCTTGCGTTCTGGTACACGAAAAGAAATTCGATGGTAGCTTTCTACCGCGCTTTCCACGGAAGGACGCTGGGTGCGCTCTCGCTGACAGGTTCAAAAATAAAGCATAAAGAGCACTTCCCATCGTTCCGGGTCGTGCATTCACATTACGCATACTGCTACCGCTGCCCTCTTAACCTTGAATATCCGGGATGCGGCATCTCATGCGCCGGGGAAATTGAGAGGACGATTTTCAAGCGGGAACTCTCGCCAAAGGATACGGCTGCCATCGTTGTGGAACCCATACAGGGTGAGGGGGGTTTCATCGTCCCGCCGCCGGAGTTCCATAAGGAGATACGGAGGATATGCGATGAGAACGACGTTCTCCTGATTGCGGATGAAATCCAGAGCGGGGGCTTCCGCACAGGTAAATTCATGGCAATGGAGAATTTTGACGTGAGGGCGGATATAGTGTGCATGTCAAAATCCATCGGCGGCGGCATACCTCTTGGCGCCACGCTGTCAAGCGGCGGGATAATGAGCTGGCCGCCGGGAACTCATGCAAACACCTTCGGGGGCAATCTACTTGCAGCAGCAGGAGGGCTTGCGACGCTTGAATTCATGGAGAGCGCCAAACTCGGGGAAAAAGCAACCGAAAAAGGAAACTATCTCCTCAAACGCTTAAATGAGCTTAAAGACAAATACCCGATAATCGGCGATGTCCGCGGTATCGGTCTTATGATAGGTATCGAGCTTGTGGAAGAAAACAAAGCTCATGCGACTGAAAAACGCGAAAACATAGTAAAAAAAGCGCTTGACGGCGGATTGATACTGCTTCCTGCGGGTGATTCTGTAATCAGGTTCGTGCCTCCTTTGATAATCAGGAAGAATGAGATTGATAAAGGGCTTGAGATATTTGAGGAGGCGTTAAGAGATACCTGATTTACACCAGACGTAAACTATAAATACTATAGTTCGTATATATACGAATGTTAGTGGGCAGAAATTTTTTTAACATACCACCATAATCCCCTCTGCCCACTACCCTCCTAACTTTATTTTATCGGAATACCCGCAGCTTGCTGCGGTTGGGTACAGCCGAACGGAAGAGCAACAACTGACGAGATACCAAGAGATACCCCACATCCCTACTGTGGGGAGCTTCATTGCAAAACGCAGGAGCTTTATGCTCGTAAGGGCGATAGGAAATCAGAAAAACTTTTATTCAAGCGCTAAGAATAGGCGCATATAGGGTAAGACTATAAATCCGTATGATGTTTTTATGTAACAATATATCCCTCTCTTTTCAAAATTTTTATTAGTTTCACTACCGAGTAGGAAGCCCTGGTCACTCCCATACTTCGATCATCTGCATCTGTCCCGACTATATAGAGGTTTTTGATTGGAGTCTCTGTATCTGCAATAAATCCATTTATTGATATAGCAGCTTTTTCTGGTGTCGTTATCTGATAATGAACCATATCTATAAATTTATCTATATTGGGATATACATGTAAAATAGTGTCATATGCATTGCGCTTTTCTGATTCTAAATCATTATTCTCATCAACAGAAAACATAAATCCAACCAGTTTTTTACCTTTGGGAGCAAAATTCCTGTTGTAATTGCTTATAGGCATTGCCCAGAAGGCCTTCTTCTTGAACCATACTTCGCCCCCTACATAGTTGAATTCTTTGAATTCTTCGCTTAATCCAAGCCATATTGTCAAAGTCTTTGATTGTTTGACTTTATTTAAATCTGAAATATACTGTGCTGGCAAATCTTTAATGTATTGCGGAAGATCATTAACAAAAGCTGAATAAATAATCGAGTCAGCATAATATGAATCTTCTCTTGTTGAAACCCCTTTTGCAGTATTATTTTCTACGAAAATTTCTTTTACAGCAGTATTTATTTGGCACTGTCCTAATTTATACCGCATAATGAAAGGACAAAAAATCATCCCAACTCCAAATACCATTTGAGAGCGACTCAATCATAGCAGGTGTTAAACCATCGTGTATCTCATCCATAAAGTTCCAATGGAATTGAATAAGTTCTGTAGCATTTCTCAGTCGTGATTTCTTTTTGGAGAAACACTTTGTTTTTCTAACCAATCTTCCGACACGTTCTCTCATAATTCCATTAAAATTCTCAATATTGGTAGTTTCAATATCTCCATTATCAGGATTTCCGAAAAT
>JAPZAO010000020.1 GCA_027460615.1 Candidatus Methanoperedens sp. | reverse complement strand
AAAACTAAACATTTTAAACTATCTTTGCGACCTTTGTGTTCTCTGCGGTGAATAAATCAAACACCGCATATGGTACAGCTCTTCTATTAATATAAATTATTTAATGAAATGTATGTTCTTTTAGGAACACTATAAAATTTCATTTTTTAATTACGTTTTTAGCTAATTTAGTAATAAATTCTTTTATATTCTTTATTAAAATCTGTAAAAATGCTTCAAGATCATCGATTTTATCCTTGACTTTGTATTTAAAGAAGCTAGAAATAATTAATATTAATCCCAAAATGAATGAAATCAATAAAATGTCATCAAACATAGTAAATGACTTTATTTGTTGGGGTTTAAATGATTGTAAAGTGAACAAAGATAAAAACATTGCTATTACCGGGTTCTGTTAAGTCTGTGAGTGGTCAGAATCCCTGTTAAGTGTCGAGTGGTAAAATCGGAAGAACTATACGTAAGTGGTCGATTGTCCTGATAAATTGTAAACTTTTGGTTGCTAATAGAATTCATCTGATGGGTGTATCTGTTAATCTAAAAAAATCTCCTTATTTAGCACTTTTTTGTTGACTGTTTTTATGAGTAAAACAATGCTGGTTCTGAAACTTTCAGATTTTTTTATAGTTATTTGATGGTCTAAAAACTTGTTCGTCAATGTTTTCGGATGAATTAAGTCATTACGGATTTTTTCACAATTCTGTATTTCCCCCCAAAGCTTAGTTTTTCTAAATTCTTCAACATCAACAGTTGAAAAGTTTCGTAAAATAAATAAAATACGTTTTGATGTTGATGAGTGTGAGCGAACCTCAACGAAAACCCCCTCATCATTTAATTTTAATTCCTTATCCAAAAGCAAAGCTTTTTCGTGCTTTTCAATTTTGGCTTTTGCTAATATCTCTGACAAATAATTTATGTAAGCTTCAAGCAAAACCCATGAATTAATCACTACAGATAGAGCAAAGGATTTACGCTTTATTGCATTTTTTTCTGGTTCTGCTAATTGTAAAAAAAAATTACACGACCTGTTAAGGGTCTTCAAATAGGTTTCTGTCATGCTAACGCTCTTTTCTCTGCCTGTTCAGTTTTTGCTTTTGACTCATCAGCATGATATTTTTGAATTGCATACATACTCAAATCTTTGTCAATTTTGTCTTTTTTAGCACGGGAATATGACAAGAATAATTTTAGGATTCTCCCACGCTCAGTAGGACTTGACCGAGTTCCCAAACCCCTATATGTTGGGGAATCGAAATCTTCAAGCTTTGATGTGCGCAATACTTCAACATTAAGTGGGTCAGTAGTTCCTGATTTTTCTGGTAAATGGTAAAGTTTCTCCAAACGTGTCTTATCCTGTTGTAGCACACCTGCCGCAAAAGCCCACCCAGAAATAATAGACGGAGTGAGGGCTTTACTTCTAAATTCTTTTTTACCCTTCATTGTTTTTTTATTTATTGTTTCGAATTGTTTCTTGTGTAGCTTTACAAAATTTTTCCCCGCTTCAAGTAAATCCGGTTGGTCTTTGAAGGGTTTTAATATATTTTCCTTAATTTGTTCGTATATTTTTTTATATTTTTTTGACCCTTCGTCATCAACACGAGACATACACAGTTCTGGAATTATAGGCTCGTTATCAAAATCTCCATTGTAGTTCTTCCCATCATAAAAATTAATTATAAACGTTCGAATAGTTTTTACTGGAATATCATCTTCTTCAGTAGCTTTTCTCTCGGAAAAGTCCCTCCCTGCCTCTAACAAACCAATCTCCCAAGCAAATTCTCTAAGCTTATTCGGTGGTAATAACCCCTGTTCTTCCAGTCTATCGAGCAAATCGGGGGGAACATCAATATTTGTATTCGAAACAACATAGAGTTCTGTTCGTTTATCTTTATTTAAATTGAAATATACTCTTACGCCATGATAACGATTAATTGTTGGCAAAGCTTCTTTAATAGCTTGACTTCTGTGTTGCCCTCCTAAAATTTTTAGTGGTTTTTCTGCCTTTTCGTGTTTGGTATCGTATTCTATAATAATATCAGAAAACTGCCTACCATGTTTACTATCTTCTACCATTTTTATATATGTTAGGTCATGTGGACGGAAGTCTCTGTTTGCCCTAAATTGAGGTTGAAAATCTGGGTCAATAGGAACATCAATATCCATTCTGCCAGCTAAAGTTTCTGCTAAAATATGGCATTCGGTATATATCGCATCTGTTTTTTTATCATGAAGTAGAATCAGTTTATAGTTTAATTTCTTCTCAAGCGTATCAATTGAATCATAAAATTTTGTTGCTTCTGCTAAAGTTTCAGTATCAATTTTTATATTTTCTTGCTTGGAAAATTTACCTTCTTGAAATGATAGTTTAGCTTTTATTAGGGTTTCAATTTCTTCAGATATTACACCTTTTATTACTTTCCCTTCTTTGGTTAATGCATCCCGAAACTTTTCTTCAGTTTCATCATTTAGAACTACTTGTATTCTGCCCATATTTATACACATATACACATAAGTTTATATACTTTTCCTCTGCCACCCAATACCACTAATTATACACATATACACATAAGTTTTATATACTTTGCCATACTTTATAGATATACACATATACACATATGAGATGATTAAAATGTTTATAGGCACAAGAGAGGATAGAGGTAAAGCGATAGCAGAAAAAGCAGGTCAGATAATAAGAATTAACGACAATTCGTATAAGGTAAAGTCGCAATCAAGCGAAACTCTTTATGACGTTAAATCCACTGAAATCGGCTGGAAGTGCAATTGCCCTGACCATACATCAAGAGGCGTTCAGTGCAAACACATTTTTTCGGTTCTGTTCAGCTTCGCAATAAGAAAAGAAGTTGAAAAGGTTAGAATAGAGCCTGTTGTTAGCGTTTCATCGTGTGTTTACTGCCATTCGACTAATGTAATCAAATACGGTGTAAGGCATAACAAATATGGAGATGTGCAACTATTCCATTGTAATGACTGCTCAAAACATTATACCCTGAATCTTGGATTTGAAAAGATGAAAGCCAGTCCTAAGACGATAACAGTGGCTATGCAGTTGTATTTCAGTGGCGAATCCCTGCGAAATGTAGCCGAATCTCTAAAACTGTTGGGTGTAAAGGTGTCGCATGTGGCTGTTTATAACTGGATTGAAAAATATACCAATCTCATGAAGCAGTACATGGACAAGCTGAAACCGAATGTAGGCGATACATGGAGAGCCGATGAAGTATTCGTAAAATTCAGTGGCAATATGAAATACCTCTTTGCTCTCATGGATGATGAAACTCGCTACTGGATAGCTCAGGAAGTCGCAGATACGAAGTTTAAGCACGATGCGCAGGGCATATTCCACGAAGGCAAAGAAATCACTGGAAAAAGACCTAATGTCCTCATAACCGATGGACTGCCAGCTTACCACGATGCTTTTAACAGGGAATTCTATCAAAACACAAGTCCACGCTCAAAGCATATCAACGCTATAAAGTTGGATGGGGATATGAACAATAATAAGATGGAGAGGATTAACGGAGAGATCAGAGACAGGGAAAAGGTAATGCGTGGACTGAAAGAAAAGGATACTCCGATTCTTCAAGGTATGCAGATATACCATAACTTCGTGCGCCCACACGAAGCTTTGAATGGTAAGACCCCTGCGGAAGCCTGTGGAATTGAGGTAGTCGGAGAAAATAAATGGATAACTCTTATCCAGAACGCTCGTTTAGACCAACAAGAGAGATAAGAATAATAAGTAGTGGTTACATATACACCTTACCATTGAGTTAAAGAGCCATGTTTCCGTTACGGGTATGGCGTAAACTATATGTGTAATGGATTACTAATTAAGTGAGTGCCCATTAAATGTTTTTAAATGGGTTTATATTTATATACCCTGTAGATTCTGAGGATGCAAGTCTTTAAGAATCTACAGGTATTATTATTATTACAATTATAGGAGATTTGTGGCAAAAACTGCGCTTTTGATTGATGGGAAATATTTTGAAAGCGTTAAACGTAATTTTGGAGTAGGAAGAATTGATTTGGAATTATTGTCCGATAATATAATTAAGGAATTTAATATCGATGCTGAACGCTATAGAACTTATTATTATGATGCTTTGCCTTGGGTCGGAGACCCCCCAATACAAGAGGATTTAGATAGACGAGCTAAGAAACAGAGTTACCTTGACAAATTAAAGTTGTTGAAACGGTTCGAAGTTAGATATGGGCGGGTACAAAGAATACCGGCACGTTGTGATAATTGTGGTTCTGAACACATTGATTTTAACCAAAAATTAGTGGATGTATTGTTTTCTATTGATTTGATTTATCTGGCATGGAAGAAATCTGTCGATTCAATTGCAATACTCACTGGAGATAGTGATTTTTCTCCTGCTGTTAGAGTATCAAAAGAAGCGGGTGCTATGATTTATTTAGTCTATGACCCTACAACTTATGTTCATGAAGAATTAAAATTGGCATGTGATGATAGATTGATTCTCAATAAAGAATTGTTTGATTCTGTAATTTTATAATAGATTTTTTACCACTCGACACTTAACAGGGATTCTGACCACTCACAGACTTAACAGAACCTTCATTTGATATAGTTTGATATAGTTTTCTCTAAAGATTGATAAAACTCTTAGCATGAATGCAAGATAATGAAATAAATGCTCCCAAAAACTATAATTAATCATGCTGCGTGGTCAGTATAAATGGACTTACAGAGAATTGTCAAGGAAATCCGGGAATTCGAGGGCGTAACCCGGAAAAAACCGATTGCAGACCTTATAAATATTTTCGAGAGCGTGCGTTCCGAATATTCAAACGCTGTTGTGGATTTCGGTGATGACGCCGCTGTCATCGATATTGGCGGTGAGGATTACATACTGTTTGCCGCCGACGGCATCTGGGGGCGTCTTGTGAACGCAAGCCCGTGGTGGGCGGGATACACGTCAGTACTCGTCAATGTCAATGACATAGCTGCGATGGGCGGAAAACCGGTCGCAATGGTCAATGTTCTTTCATCTGATAATAAACATGCATGCAAGGAGCTTCTTCGCGGAATAAGGGATGGCATAGCCAAGTTCGGGGTTCCCATGGTTGGCGGGCATCTGCATCCCGATACTCCCTATACCTCGCTCTCGGTTGCAATTATTGGCACCGTGAAAAGGGGCTGCGAGATAAGAAGCGGCACGGCAGAAGCGAGTGATTCCATAATCGCTGCTTATGATATGGATGGGAAAGCTGGCCCGAATTCCCCATATAGTTTTGATTCCACGACTATGAAAGAGCCGGAGGCAGTGCGCGGAAAATACAGGGTGATGCAGGAGCTTGGCGAGAGAAAACTTGTCACGGCCGGAAAGGACATCAGCAATCCCGGATTAATCGGGACGCTGGGCATGCTGCTTGAAACAAGCGGAAAAGGGGCGCGCGTTGACCTGTCAAAAATACCTGCGCCGCATGATATTGAATTTGTGCAGTGGTTAAAGATTCATCCCGCCACCGGTTTCATAGTTACGTCTTTACCTGAAAATGAATCCGAAGTAATCCGGCTTTTTGAAAATGCAGGATACACGGCAGCAAATATTGGCGTTATTGAAGATACATCAAGACTTGACATTTGCGACAATGATGAGTGCGTGACGGTATTTGATTTCAAGAAAGATGTTGTGACTGGGATAACGCAGTGATTAATGACTTATATTAACCGCAGATGAACGCGGATAAACGCAGATAAGCATTAATAAAGAAAATAAGTAGCGGGCATGCCTCGGGTCGTAGTCCCTTCCGCTGTCCGGTTGACCGCAGATTCGCCTCCGCCCCGCGCCCCCATGAGCGTTAGTTGTTCACGGCTGGTTTGCTCCCTTCCGGGCCTAGACCTTTGTCCGCAATTAAGATACAAAAACCTTCCTTCAGGAAAGCCCTTGCACCGACACTAGCCCCACAGGACGGGGTTTCACAGTAGAACCTGCGGGCCGGGCAACAGTCAAAACTTCTTCCTCTGGCTTCGCCCCCCGCTATCGACGGTTTCGGGTTACAGGTAACGCCGAATTACCCGGGCTAGCCCGCCGCTGTGATATTGT
>JAPZAO010000019.1 GCA_027460615.1 Candidatus Methanoperedens sp. | reverse complement strand
TTATACTGAGAAACTATGATGGAGTTGACAATGATATAGAAAAAGCAACACAAAGTTCTACCAATAAAGTAAACATGACAGCCTTCCAACAGCAGCTCTATAATACATTCAAATCATCAAATTCCAACTATAGAATAAGTATAGCAATCGGTGCATATTATCCTGATTCAGATCAATGTCGCTCCCGAACTCACGGTTTCCATGGTCGAAGCGTTCCAGAGAGGAGATATGAATGAAGCACGAAGGTTGCATCTTGCCCTGGCTCCTCTTATTCGCGCGGTATTTCTGGAGACCAATCCTATCCCGGTCAAAAAGGCGGTCGAACTTATCGGACTCCCGGCCGGGCATCTCCGGCTTCCGCTTGCTCCAATAAGCGAAGATAACGAAAAAAAGCTAAAAGCCGCATTGAATAATCTCCATTTGATAAAGAAGTGAGTTTCTTATGAAAAACTTTGTAAAAGTTTTATCAAAAGAAGGGGATATGAAATATCCCCAATACGTCCTAAAGGGGCGTAACCCTTTATGATAAAAATAGCGGTCACTGGAGCCTGTGGGAGAATGGGCGGGCTTATTATCGAAAATATCCTGAAATCAAAGGACTTAAAACTCGTTTGCGCCCTGGATGTAACCAATATTGGAAAAGACATCGGCGAAGTGATGAGGACAGGCAAACTAAATGTCCAGGTCGAGGATGCAAATAAAATCGATGCAGCGCTTGACAGGTCAAAACCAGATGTGCTTATTGATTTTACAATAGCTAATGCAGCCGTGAAGAACGTCATTGCAAGCGCGAATAAGAAGGTCAGCCTTGTTGTTGGGACTACGGGTTTCACCCCTGAACAGAAAGCGCTCATGGAAAAGGCAATCAAAGAAAATGGAGTTGCGGCGGTTATTTCTCCCAATTTTTCCAT
Organism: Candidatus Methanoperedens sp.; assembly: GCA_027460615.1. Classification (GTDB taxonomy): domain Archaea; phylum Halobacteriota; class Methanosarcinia; order Methanosarcinales; family Methanoperedenaceae; genus Methanoperedens. The sequence goes on along the minus strand of JAPZAO010000019.1, from coordinate 5,209 downwards.
TGGTGTAAATGTCTTCTGGGGTCTTCTCGCCGAGGCTGCAAAGAGCCTTTCGGATTATGATATCGAAATAATAGAAGCCCACCATAACCAGAAAAAAGATGCGCCAAGCGGTACTGCCGTAAAAGCCGCGGAAGTTATTTCAAAGACGCTTGGAGGAAAAGAGCTTGTGTACGGCAGGCACGGTCTCTCACCCCGAAAGCAGGAAATCGGGATACATGCAGTACGCGGCGGCGATATTGTGGGCGACCATACAGTGCTGTTTGCGGGCGACGGTGAGCGCATCGAAATCAAGCACCAGGCGCACAGCAGGCAGGCTTTCGCAAAAGGGGCTGTGAGAGCGGCTGTCTGGATTTGTTCGGCAAAGCCAGGGGTATATGAGATGGCTGATGTGCTGGGCATTCACCAAAAGGATTAAATGCTTTTGGGCTCAAGCTTAATAAAGGGAAAGCATGGATGTATTCGAAGCAATCAGGAACAGAACCGTAGTCCGCCAGTTCAAGCCTGATATCATACCTGACGATATTCTTTTGAAAATACTGGAAGCTGCAAGATGGGCGCCCAGTCCGTTCAATACACAACCATGGGAATTCATAATAATCAGGGATAAAGAGACCTTGAAATCCATTGCCAGATATGCAAGATATTCCGGCTACCTTGAGAATGCACCCATGGCAGTTGCTGTTGTTGTGCCCCTATTAGACGGGAAATTTTCATGGATTAATAGTATAGGTGAACCCAGGTACGCCGCGGCAATGGCGGTGCAGAATATGATGCTTGCGGCATGGGAACTGGGAATCGGCACATGCTGGGTGAGTATAGAAAGAGAGAAAGTCAGCGAAATCCTGAAAGTGCCCGGGACGCATTTCGTATTGACTGTCATCCCGGTTGGATACCCTGAAATGACGCCGCCCAAACATGATGAAAGTTCCAGGAAAAAAGTTAAGGATATGATATTTTACGAAAAGCATGGTAGAAAAGTTGATTAAATGAGCGAAGAAGAAAAAGAAAAAACCAAACCCGACAAATTTCTTGATTGCGTGGGGCTCTACTGCCCGATTCCGATATTTAACACCACACAGGAAATGGAAACCATAGAAGTGGGGCAGGTTCTGGAAATGGTCACAGATGACCCCGCCGCTGTCCAGGACATCCCCCGCTGGGCCAAGAGGGCGGGACACCAGTTCATAAAACTGTTCAAGGAAGGCGACCATTATCATTTTTTGATACGGAAAGGTAACGGGTAAACGCAATCCCTATATGCCATCCGGTCGATTATCTCCCATCATGCAAGTAAACGCCGACCTTCACATCCACTCAAAATACAGCATGGCGACATCCCCGAAAATGGACCTGCCCACCCTTGCAGAAGAATCAAGGAAAAAAGGCATCCAGCTTGTCGCCACGGGCGACTGCCTGCATCCCGGGTGGCTTGCTGAAATAAAGAAGCTGAAGGAAGAAAACGGCGTTTTCAAGATGAACGATACAAGGTTCATATTGACGACCGAGGTCGAGGATATAAACCAGGTGCACCACCTCTTGATTATTCCTTCAATATCAAAAGCGCAGGAACTGTATGAGTTCATGAAACCCAACTCAAAGGATATCGATTCCAACGGCAGGCCAAATGTGAGGCTAAATGGCGTGGAGATTGCACAGGCTGCCTATGATGCCGGTGCATTAATCGGGCCTGCGCATGCATTCACGCCCTGGACTGCCATGTACGCATACCATAATTCGCTCAAGGATTGTTACGGGGATATGGCAGACAAGATTTATTTTCTGGAACTGGGCCTGAGCGCGGATACTTCCTATGCTGACAGGATTTCCGAGCTTTCCTGCCTCACTTTTCTTACCAATTCCGATGCCCATTCCCCGTATGTGAATAAACTTGCCAGAGAGTTCACCCGCTTCGAGATGGAAGACATAAGTTTTGATGAATTAAAAATGGCTATAATCCGGGAGAAGGGACGAAAGCCGGTTCTCAATGTCGGCATACCTCCCGAAGAAGGAAAATATAACGAGAGCGCCTGCATCCGGTGTTACAGGCATTATACCATGCGCGAAAGCATTATTAAAAGCTGGACTTGCTCATGCGGAGGAACTATTAAAAAAGGCGTTAAAGACAGGGTCAATGAACTGGCTGCATACGAAAAGCCGAAGCATCCGGCCCACAGGCCCCCATACCTTCACTTAATACCTTTATCCGAGATAATCGCAATGGCGCTGGGGGTTACCGGCACCAACACAAAAGGCGTGCAGAGCATCTGGAACACGCTTATCGGGCGATATGGTTCCGAGGTAAATGTGCTTGTGGATGCCGATATCAAAGATTCAGGAGTGGACGAACGCGTTATCAATGCAATAATCGCTTTCAGGGAAGGGAAAGTGAAGGTTCATCCCGGCGGCGGGGGTCAGTACGGGCGGGTTGAGTTATCTGCGCAGCCGGTGAATAAAAATAATTGTGAACCGCAGAAATCATTATTCGACTTCTGATAAGTTTTCTGAAAAAAAAGACATGGCATCGTAACATTTATCATTGTGTATAGATAACTATGTGTTGGGTATTATGAAAGTATCATATATGTTATTTTATCTGGCATTGTTATCATTATTTTCAGTTCCTGTATCGGCTGACGTGAATATCCAGAGTTCCTCTGTTATCCAGACCAATGAAACATTAATATTGAGCCTTGATTGGAGTCCTGACGGGAATTCCCTGGCCTATGTTGCTTATGATGATTCCAGGAGACAACAGATTTTCACGATAAACGTTGACGGCACCGGGAAAAAACAGGTCACGAACGATACTAATAAAAAATGGAGCGTGGCATGGTTTGATGATAATGATATTTCTTTTATCTCTTATGACACTGACGGGTTGGAAAAGATTTTTCTTGTAAAACCGGATGGCTCCGGTTTGAGAAAGCTCCTCGATGATAAGACCCGCCAAGGAAGGGCACCTGAGGACAAGCCTCCCGCTCTTGGCGGCGCTTCCTGGAATCCGAAGACAAAAATGGTACTGTTTACTTCTTTTGATGCGAAAGGAAATGAAAAGATATACCAGGTCAATATTGACGGGACCGGGAAAAAGCAGGTAATAACCGATGAATTCCGGCAATGGAACCCGGAGTGGAGCCCGGATTGGAACTCCTTTGTATATGTTTCATATGACAGCAAATATATCGAACAGCTCTTTACAGCCAATGCAGATGGCAGCGGCAAAAAGCAGATTACGTTCGATGGTATCAAAAAATCCGACCCGGACTGGGGTCAGGGCGGCATCGTGTATGTTTCTTATGAAACCGCAGCATCGAGCGGTCAGCAAATATTTATCATTAACCCGGATGGTTCAGGGAAAAAACTTCTTTTTAAAGATGGTTTCAGGCAGCTAAATCCAATGTGGAGCAGGGATGGGACTAAAATCGTTTATACGATTATTGATCCCCAGGGAAATCAAACATTCATGGTACTGAACCTGCAAAAACCTGTTGCGACAACACAATCGCCAACTCCTACTGCTACAGCCACGGGAATAACTACACCCATCCCGACGCCAACGGTTACACCGGAAATTAAGGAAACGCCGGTAAAAAGCACAATAAATAATGTTGTATCTTCAATGCTTTTGGTGCTGGGTTTAATAGTCGTGGTAATGCTGGTAATACTTTTTATCTCAAATTTAATGAATAAAAAGAAATAATCAGTCCACTTTTAAGGGCATCAATCCCTTCTTTTTTATCCAATAGTAAGCAGCCCATGTCGCAAATATTGTGGAAAAAATAAGGAGCAGGGAATACCATGTTTTATCCTGAGGTCCCATATTGAAGGCAGGATTGCTGAAAACCGTGGCAAGTGTGTTTGGTACTAACACGGCTGTTCCGAGTATGGTAAGCCATGTCATGACAAGGGCAAGCCTGTTATTTAAAATCTGGAGCTGGTTGTTATAAATGCTCTGCAGCACCTCAAGACCCGAAGCCAAAACATCCGACATGTGCTCGCTGAGTGCAATATGCCTGTTGACGTCATCTGAGAGTATGCCCAGACGGGCAAGTAATTTAGGGCTGTCGCTTATCAGTTCGGCATCGCCATGCCTTAGTGAATTTACTACATCAAGGGTAGCCCACAGCGTATCCATATAGCTTATAAGGGCATGTTTCATGTTATAAATCTCAGGACCGATCAGTCCCCTGGGAGTCGTCGTATCGGTCAGAATCTTGCTCAAATCGTCTCCCTGCGCCTCTATCTCGCGAAGATGATCAAAATTCCTGTTAATATTCTCATCTATTATTCTTGTCAGGATGATTGTTAATTTGTCCTCATTTATCAGGGTAGGTTTGATTTTTCTCATGAAGGCATCTGCATATCTGGACAGTCTTATCAAACGGTTGACGTTCTCCTCATGTATGGTCAGGATCAGGTCTTTTCTTATCAAAATCAATATCGGGCTGATGAGAACATCAAACTTCTTCACATTTACTGCAGGAAGCATCAGTCCCATTTCAGTGTCCCTGTCTTCATATGCCGAATGATAACCTGAGAAAAGAGTAGGTACAAGGGTGGAACTGAACCCGAGAGACATTGCGATTATATCTGCGTCTTTCCTTATGTCTTTTACCGGGAAGTTTAACCAGGCTACCGATGAATCTTTAAGGAACTGTAAAAAATCATGCGGGTTGTCACCGGTTAATTTTAATGGTTTTCCCCCGGATACCGGAAGTGCGACACAGAAAGCGCAATTACCATTGGACCTGGGTGGAGGAACTATTGTTTCCTCTTTTTTTTCTTCTGGTAAGTATACCGGTTTTTCTTCGCTCATATCGTTTCCTTAAATTGTTACTCGCAAACCAGGGCAAGGTTTTCTTTTGCTTTATTAATCTTTTTATTAATAAGTTTAATATCGTTCCCGCTTCCGGCAAGTTTTTTCTTTATTACCGCTATCTGTCGCTTTACCTCTCCGGGAGCAGGCCCTCCGGAGACTGTACGTTTTCTTATGTTTACCAGGGGGTCAAGAGCTTCTTTAACGGCTTTTTCAGAAAGTCCCATGTCGCTTAATTTTTCCCCGAGGATCTTCAATGAAATTCCATCCAGGAGGGAAAGAGTGGGGGTTTTTCCAGTCTTTGCGATTGAGCCCACGATATGATGCGCAGTCCGAAAAGGGATGCCTGTTGCCCGGACAATAATATCTGCAAGTTCTGTTGCAGTCATGAAT
>JAPZAO010000018.1 GCA_027460615.1 Candidatus Methanoperedens sp. | reverse complement strand
GCGGTTTCGCGATTTACCCGCGCGTCGTGCATGAGCTTTATGATCGTTGTATGGCGGCGGTTGGATTGAGGCAAGCGCGTATTTCGGACTCTTGGAACGATGCCACGCCGAGTCGCGGCGCCGGGCGGCGGAGTGGAAACCAACGAGCGGCGAGGCCAAGGAAGAGAAGTTGGTGAAGTGACCGGAATGCTCGCGCGAGCGAGCCCAAGACGACGGCCGGACAATTGGACCTCTGCCGCCGGCATGCTCCAAAGTGCCCGCACGGGGCACAAGCGGCAGGATCACACGAAGTACGCAACAAAGAACAACCCCTGTAACGAGATTTCTCCCGCTGGCGCCTCAAGCTGGTGCGTCCAGGAGCTCAGAAGTCAACAGCCACTCCCCACGACTTCTGATTTCCTGGTACATGGCATCCGGGGCCAGATCGATATCTCCAGGCCAGGCGACCGCGCCGTGGTCCACAAACACCCGTTCAAAAACGCGGGGATCGCGAAGGGGCTCCAAAACGCCTGCGAAGTAGCCGGGGGCGAAGCGCACGCGTCCGGTCAGGCCATCGGCAAATCGAACCAGAAGACTCCAGCCAGGCTCCGGCTTGACCTCGACGACATCCCAGTGCATAGAAGGTGCCCTCAATTTATCATCGCGCAGTCTATGCCGATGGTGGCCTGGAACTCGCCATAGATGGCGTGGAAGTGCGCGGGCGGATGATCGCTGAAGAACATCCGGATCATGATTCCGTAAAACACGCTGATCGTTGGCATCGACTCACGCTGATGATAGGTATCCGTCCGGTGAACCCATCTTGCCCGGCGTAAGGTCATGAGTCACACTCGTTGATGTTGGTAGCAGACGCTCGGAGTGTGTGTGCGCAAGTGGGCGCCTGCTTGGGCAAGGCGCCCGAGCGCATGGCGGTGGTGAGGCGACGCTTAAGGATCAAGCGTGCGTTTGGCTCAAGGATAGCTTGAATGAAAGCTCGGGGAGTCAGGAGGTGTCGGGCCCCCGTGCCGCTTTCCACCTGTCTGGAAGCAGCTCTTCAAGCCGGTTCTTCGGATGGGCGGCAACGCGCGCGAAGATGTCCCGCAGATAGGCGAACGGATCGATGCCCAGCCGCTTGCACGTGGCGATCAGACTGGTCAGCACCGCCGCCGTGCGTCCGCCGTTGTCGCTGCCGAAGAACATCCAGTTCTTCCGGCCCACCGCCACCCCGCGCAGGCTGCGCTCGGCGCCGTTGTTGTCGATCTCCAGATCGCCGTCCCCGGCGTAGCGCCCCAGCGCCTCCCAGTTCGACAGCGTATACGCCATGGCCTGCCCTTCCGGACTCTTCGGCAACACCTTCGGCCGTTCCGTTTCCAGATAGCCATGGATGTCGTCCAGAATCGGCCGCGACTTGGCTTGCCGTAGCGCCCGGCGGTCCCCAGCGTCCAACTCGCGGTCGTGGGCCTCGCGCTCCACGTCGTACAGCAGCCGGATGTAGGCCAGCATCACCGTCGAACGCATCAGGTCCGACGACTGCGCCTCGAAGAACTTTCGACGGGCGTGCGCCCAGCAAGCCACTTCGATCACGCCGCGCGCGGGGTCCTGGTAGATCGCGTCGTAACCCGAATAGGCATCCGCCTGGAGGAACCCGCGGAACGGTTTCAGAAACTCATCCGGCCCCTCCCGGCTGCGGTCGGCCGTGTAGTCGTAAATCGTGTAGGGATGCTGCGCGTCCCCCACGTAGGTCCAGATCCTGCCGGTGCGTGTGCGCGGCAGCTCCGGATCCAGCACCGGCACCGGAGTGTCGTCGGTCTGGACGGCCTTCGAGCTCAACACCTGCTCTTTCATCAGCCCCACCAGCGGGCTGGCCAACTCCGCGCACTGGCCCATCCAACCGCACATGGTCTTGCGCGACAACTCCACGCCCTGGCGCTGGAAGATCTCCTCCTGACGGTACAGCGGAAGATGATCGCCGTACTTGCTGACCGCCACCTGGGCCAGCAGCCCCGGTCCCGGCAGGCCCTTCTCGATCGGCTGCATCGGCTTGTCGGCCGTGACCACGGTGCAGCCTTTCGAGCAGGCGTACTTCCGGCACACTTCCTCGATCACGTGGAGCGAGGCCGGCACAAACTCCAGCCGCTCGCTGATCTCCTCACCGATGGGTTTCAGTTCGCTCTGGCAGTGCGGGCACTGCCGCTGGTGCTCGCCCAGATCGTAGACCACTTGGCGCCGCTCCAGCGACTCGGGCAGTCGCTGCCGGCCATGGCCCCGCGGTCTCGGCCGGGGCGCCGGCTCGGCGGCTGGGGCTTCTTCCGGCGCCGCCGCAAGGGTAAAAACATTACATAATTTCTCTGCATCTCATGCCTCTTCTGTATCCTGCATAATATTTACTTAAAATTATGGTTTAATTGTATTTATAATCTGACAATAGGAATTTAATCCTGTCTTTTTGGCTATCCTTGTGAAAGTGATGCGATTATTCTCGCGCCCCGACCGGAAGCGGTACGTCTTCAGTTCCGCTGGGAAAAGTCCATCCCATCGATGCGGGCTTCGGGAGTTCGGGTCTAATGGAATATTATTGCGTCGGGAACATATCGGCGCGCCGGGGATTAATATTTTTAAAGTTATAAATATTTGGCGCAGTAGAAAAATGCTATGAAAAGCCAGACTCTAAACCTTTTATCCCAGAAAGTAGTATATTGCAGATGGAGGCGATTAGCATGAAAGTAATAGCATTTAACGGGAGCGCCCGAAAACAGGGCAACACTGCGATTCTTATAAACCATGTGTTCAGTGAACTGGAAAAAGAAGGGATAGAAACAGAATTGGTGGAGCTTGCAGGCAAGAAAATCCAGGGATGTACAGCCTGCTATAAATGTTTTGAAACAAAAGACAGGAAATGCGCTGTCAAGAATGATATCGTGAATGATTGTATTGAAAAGATGGTGGAAGCTGATGGAATTATCCTCGGCTCACCAACATATTTCGCCGAACTTCAGAAATGAAGGCCCTGATAGAACGTGCGGGATTTACCGCAATGGCCAATGGTTCCATGTTCAAACGAAAAGTAGGCGCCGCAGTGGTTGCAGTGCGAAGGGGAGGCGCAATACATGCTTTTGACTCGATCAATCATTTCTTCCATATCAATCAAATGATAGTCCCGGGTTCAAGTTACTGGAACATGGGCATGGGAAGAGAAATTGGGGATGTTGATAAAGACGAAGAAGGAATCCGGAACATGAAGAATCTCGGAGAGAATATGGCATGGCTGCTTAAGAAAATAGCAAACCCAATGTAGAGTCTATTAGGAGTTCCCTGCGCTTGATGATGCCCTGTGATTTTATATTCTCAATATTTCCGATAGATCTTTTTTCTGTGACCTGCTTCTATCACCAGGATAAGCAAACGCTCATTTTCTATGTAAAGGATAGCCCGATATTCACCAACACGGTGAGTATATAGAGGATTCTTTTGTGTCCCTTTGATCTTTTTTACATAAGGAGAAGGATCATCTTTGATGCTGTTGATTGACCGGATTATGCTTTGTGCAATTTCCAGAGGTAACTTTTTGATATCCTTTCTTGCTTTTGAAGTATATTCGACCTTATAGCTCATTTCAGGTCAAATTCTTTCATTATATCTTCTTCGGAATACAGGCGTCCGCGTTTTATGTCTAGAAGAGCTTCTTCTATACCTTTTATCGCCTCATCGCTGAGCGGTTCTTCATCTATTGCCAGATTCGTCAATCTTTCTATAACTGAACTGTACGATTCGCGGGAATGATATTTCAGAGAGGTAAGTTTATCCTTTACCTTTGGGTCTAAACATATCGTTGTGGTAGCTGTCATATATGTTACTATAGGTACCTATATGTAATATACTCTTCGGTAATTGATCATCATAATATTGCTGCTCCGGGAACATATCGGGGGAGAATTCATCAAGCCTTTACACTCCATAATTACCCGAACTTCACCACAGGACATGACCAGGTGCATTTCCCGCATCGGGTGCATTTTCCGCTGATTTGCGCCCTGCCGTTAACACTTATCGCCCGCGCCGCGCACTTGCCAACGCATACGCCGCATCCTGTACACGAAAGCGCGCGCCTGATGGTCTTTTCAGCAAGCCCGATTAACTGCCTCGCCTCGTCCTCGTTGGCGCCTCTCGCCACCACCGCGCCGCTTGCATAAACATGGACATTATTTTCCCCTCGCTGGGTGAGAATCACACCGTCTATCGAATTTGTGTCTCCGAGCATCCCCAGAAAGCCGGTCTCATCAATCAGGGAAAGATTCAAAGGCGTTCCAAAACTGCCTTCAGCTGTTATCCCTCCGGCTTTGCAGGGCCGGTATCCCACTGTCATCGTAAATTGGACAGGTTTTTTCTCGCATACGGGAACCAGGTTTATACCTTTTTTCTCTGCAATCATCCTTATCGACTTTGGCAGAACCTGCCAGCGCCAGAAGCCGTATGTCACCCATTCTGGCGGCAAACCGTTCCGCGCGGCGTATTCCCTGAGATATTTTTCAAGTTTTTCACTCAATTCCGGATGAATTTCCGAAAGTCGTGAGAAATCAGCCATGCTCGCCGAGGGGCACAACCAGCACCCAATCCTGTCAAATCCCTGCTCGTAAAGTGGATTGTATTTTGCCTTTTTCCAGAAAAGGTACAGCCATACATGAAGCGCAGTCCAGTTCTGGATTGGTGTTGCAGCTATCTGGTTTCCTACCGAGGGGTTCTTCCAGATATGCTCGCTGTTCGCCCTTATCTCACTCTCGTACTTCCGCTGCCCGACAAAAGTCAGGCACTCGTTCTCGTAGTTGTTCTCGATGACCTGCGTTATCGCACCGAGCTTGCAAACCTTGCAGCACCATCTGGCCTCCACCGTAGGCGGCCCGAAATTATCGATGGACTTCCAGAAGGAATCGCCTGAGGAATGGATCTTCAAAGGTAAATTAAGCTCCTCTGCTGTCTGTTTTACATTATCTACGGTTTCTTTGAACTCAAGTCCCGTATCTGCAAAAAGAATATCGAACTCCGGCACAGCATCGCGCACAAGAAGCAGTGTGGTAAGGCTGTCTTTCCCGCCCGAATATGAAACAGTGACAGGTCTGCCTGTGGTTTCTGCCACGTTTTTTATGAAGCTGTGCGCCTTATCTTCCATCTTTTTCAATATGTGCATGTTCGCCTGCACAGCATCATCCCATGTCCTTTCTTGCTCCGGGCTCAGGCGCTGCGCAGGCTGGGGTTTCCCGTTCCAGCGCGTTTTCACAGCCATACCCTTCTCATGAGTGAGCATCCTTTCCGAGTTCATCCGCGCCCTGCCAGTTGCGATTACCTCTTTATCCGGCGTCAGTATAATGACCTCGTCGTCCTCAACAATACCGGCGCTGGCGTCGTTCACCCCGGGCGCAAGCACCGACGCGCCTTTTATGATATAATCCACAGCGCCTTTATCAACGATTATCCATTTCCTGCCTTCGGCAAGAAGCCTTGCGCCTTCAAGCCTCGGGATGAACACCCATCCCATCTTTTCAAGCTCAAAGCGAAGCGAACCCAAAACTTTGCCGTCGAATACCACCTCGTCCATCCTGTCCTCATAGGGCGCCTTGTTCAGTACCACGAGCCTTCCCTCGGTGATGAGTTTTAAGCCGAACTGCTTTTCTGTCGTTTTGTTGATTAAGTCTATGTCGTACTGGAAAGCAGGTCTGATGTCGCCCGGCGGGGTTATGTCGATTTTCCTGGTGGCGGCTCCGCAGGCGCAGGTTTTCCCGAGTACGGGGAGGTTGCAGGAAGGGCACCAGTATAAGAGGAGTTCGCCGAGGTAATAGGGCATGGTTCTTCAGTTGGCGGAGGGGGTATTTATATGGTGGTGCTGGGAGTGTGATATTATTTCGCAGACTCACCACAAAGGGCGCGAAGGGCGCAAAGTATAATTTTGATAGTGCTATGAAAGTAATAAACCGGCGTGACGAGATAAGTATGGTAGAAGAATTAGAAAAAATTGAAAATAAAAAAATTTTGCTTGAAAAGGCTAAAGCGCTAAGGGCAGAAATGAAAGCTGAAACGAGCGCTGCCGGGCTGATCAGAGACGATAGGGATGCAAGGGCAAGAGCGGAATAAAGTAACACTGGATTCGTGTTTTATTGTAGTAGTATCAAGCAAATACATCTCTAAATCCAGATTTTTTTCTTTCCTCTAAAATTTCTTTTTCCATTTCCTCGAGGTTTTTGCTATCTTTCAAAACGCCAAAGAAGTCCATAGCGCTGGATTTTTTTACGGTTTTTTTACCTAAAATCCGCGAGATGGTTTTAACGCCCATGATTCCTAATTGGAAATGCAGAGATATAATTATTGCCCACACATACGAAAGTATGTTATTATTGCCCCAACCCAAGTTCATCCCTCAATTCTGATAGGTCTGGGTCAATCTTTATAAGCTCATCTATAATCCCTCTTGCCAAATTTTTATCAATTCGATTGGATGAATATACTAATAAAAGATCAGTATCAATATTTGAGCAATTGAATTTCAATACGAATTCGGCTAATTGTAATATCTGATTATGAAGAAGTTTTATGTCATCATTTGTAAGACAATCTTTTAATATGTAGGCTTTGGTATAGCACTTTATGGCATCCTCATATCTGTTTAAATTACGAAAAGCTGCTCCTTTATTATTCCAAGCTTTAGCATAATTAGATTTGAGATTTATAGCCTTATCAAAACAATTAATAGCTTCTTCATGTTTGCCCAAATTACCAAGAGCTGCTCCTTTATTATTCCATGCTTCGGCAAAATTAGATTTGAACTCTATAGCTTTATCAAAGCATTTAATGGCTTCATCCATGTTATTTAAATTAGAAAAAGCTACACCTTTATTATGCCAAGCATCTACAAGAAATGGATTAAGCTCTATTGCCTTATCAAAGCATTTAATGGCTTCTTCATCATGTTTGCCTTCGGCAACATAAGCTGAACCTTTGATATGCCATGCTTCGGCAAAATTAGATTCGAGTTCTATAGCCTTATCAGCGCATTCAATCGCTTTTTCATTTCTGCCTAATTTAACAAAAACTGAACCTTTATTATTCCATGCCTGAGCAGAATAAGGGTTGAGCTCTATAGCCTTATCAATGCATTCAATGGCTTCCTCATTTTTGCCTAAATCAAAAAAAGCTGCACCCTTATTACTCCAAGCAGATGCAAAATAAGGGTCGAGCTCTATAGACTTATCAAAAAATATAATGCCCTCCTCATTTTTGCCTAAATTAGAAAAAGCTGAGCCTACTATTAAAGTGTAAGCATCAACTTTCCCCTTATTATCACTAAGTTTTTCAAAATACTCATCAACTTTCAATTCATTCAATAGCCAATATATGTCTATCTTTCCTTTTACTGAAGCTTGGAATAGTGAAGATATCGAAGAGAGAATTAAAACATCGTTCTTTAAATTAGAAATCTTATCTAAAGCATCTCTTAAGTACTGAACTCTTAAACGATAAACATGATTAGGCGTTGAACCATTGTTGAATAAATAGGATAGCCACTCCAATGCCCATAAATGGTGGATTACTGCCCATTTTTTATCTTTTTGACGAAGAGTTGCTTGATCTAGATAATAGATATCTTGGCTTATCTCCAATTTTTGTATTATATCTTCATCAGCAGGTTTGAATCCTAAATCTAGCAGAGTGCAAACTAACATTGCAACTATTTTATTTTTATCATTTTTAATGAATTTATCATGCCTATCTCGAACGTGTTTAGACAATCCATTACCAGTCATAAGAAATCTAACAATTATTGGATTACCGTCAGTTTCTCTGAAAATTGTATCTATCTCATTATCATTTAATACTTTTCCATACTTTTCATAGAATCTTTTGACATCAACTTTGGAGAAGGATTTCGCCTCAATTCTCAGATGACTCAATTCACCTTGAAATTTGTATATTGCTTCCCTCGTAGGCTCATCCAATTCACTAATATGTTCATGAACAAATCTATCAAAATCCGGCTCTCTTATCGTCAAGAGGTATTTAATTTTTAAGGTCGTTACTTTCCCATATATCAATCGATAGATTGGTGAATTATCTATTATATGGGCATTATCAACAGCTATTAGAACCTTATCGCTGCCCAAGGACTGTATATAATCTTTGGCTTTTTCAAAATCTATCTCACTACCTTCATTGTATAATACGTCAAATCCATCTTTCAAGTATTCACAAATGACCCTCATCCATATAGTGGTCTTAGATGTTCCACTTTCACCTACTATTATTGCTCTGCCTTTTTCCTCCAGTTTATTCTTAACATCATCCACTATCTCTCTCCTATAATCTTTATTGTGGTAAATTGCTGCTAACCCAAAAGAAAATCCGTTCAGCCATTCTTTAAACTCATTTTTAGACTCTTCATCGGTCAGTTCGTGTGCAGAAAGCCTTCTTAATCCACTTTCATTAAAAAGAATTTGGGTCAGCCTTCTTTCGGCTTCTTCAACCACTTTTTCTATATCTTTAACTTCCCTTCTCATATCTAGAAGAAAGCTATTTATCCAATTTTTATCAGCAACATTGTAATAATCTTTATCTGTAACTATTTCGCATACGACTTTAGCAAGTTCCTTCTTTAACTCCTCGCTGTTCTTAATTTCTTCCACCAGATCATCAGCACTTTTATCTTTAGAATTTACCAAAAATTCTGCCAATAGAGTAAATCCAGCCTGTGCTAGGAATTGGGTAAATTCATTAGAACCAGAAGCAAATGCAACAAAACCCATAAATGAGGCAAGGATGGTTGAGGCGCCACTATCAAGGCTGCTCTTAACCCTTTCTTTGATCTCCTTATATAATCCATCGGCTTTATCCCTATATTTGGTTTTAAGAAGACCTAAAAATTGCATATGACCCATTTATCTTGTATAAATATATATTTTTTTTGACACTTGGTGTTAATATTTAACCAGAAACATTACCTCATCCATTTTACGTGTTTCAATTCGCTCTTCTCGCGCATAAGCTAAATCTTTTGAATATGTTTTTATACAGCCAAGCTAATCATCAGCTCCGATGCTTATCGGAATAGACACCAGCGGAAAAATCGGTCAATTGCCTATAGGTTTAGGCACCGTGAAATTAGTTAGTAGCGGCATACTTGATGAAATCAAAACAAAAGCCGGCAATCGAAAGAAAATCCTGACAAGACGAAGACGAATAAAAGCATCAGACCTTGTCGAACAGGAAATCGAATACTCGATTTCACTTATCAATATGCCAAAGTCGTCCACCCTCTTAAAATCCGAAGAATACCGCATATTAAAGGATGAATATTACTACATCAAAGACTGGAAATTTAAAATCCTTGCTTCATGCATACATTACATTGCTAGTGATATTACAAACGAGCACGATGTGGTTTTAATAGACAAGGATTATGGATTGGAGCAGATGAAAAATCTTTGTCATTATGTAGAGCGCCTGTTTGTCATTCTGGATAAAAAACATATAACTGTAGACATAGGTACTTCTTACAACGAAGTTATTGGGCTCGCCGACCTGATTGCAGGCGCATGTAAAAGGAACCATTGTCATTGCTCCAAAGAACTGAGATTGGAAGAAATAGACAAAAGAATGAATGTTTTCCGTCATCCCCACTAGGATACCTGTCCCAGACAGGGAGAAATCCTAGCAGGTCGGCAAATTAGAATTATAATTCTTCCGATATAAGGCTTTTGGGCTTTAATCTAAGAATTTTTTTGACTTTCAGTTGAGCCTCCCGCTTTCCTCTTCACTCCGCAGCGCATTCAGCGCCTCAAGCGGCATCATGGCATCCACATTTGAGCTTTTTAAGTTCCTCAACAACCGGCGATTCCTTTTTCTCTTCCGAATCAAAAAGCATAAGCTGTGTATATTTCGCGCTGTCCTTCCCCCTGCCGCCGATAGCGCTCCCGTTCTCCACCTCTTTCAATATATCTCCTTAGCCCTCTGCGTCACCTCCAGGGGCACGCCAGCAAGCCTTGCCACATGGATGCCGTAGCTCTTACTTCCCGGAGAGCGCCGCCAGAATGATACAAACCTATATATTACATAATTTATAACTATGAATTGGATAGGGTTAATTAAGAGTAGATAAGACGTTTGAGGCCAAAATGGTTAGGGAGTTTAAACGACAGTATAATATAAAAAATATATTACTTATTTTTGTAATGCTGTCTGGTCTAGCTATTGCTTTATTGTATTTTCTGCCAATACCTACGCGCGCCGGCGGGGAAAAATTAACAAGCGGTGAGATAAATTTTATAGACAGCTCAGGCAATCCGTTGAACGGTAAAATAGAAATAAGCGGAGCCGGCACATCTGGTAACCATAAAGAAAATGTTAATTATGTTAGCTGGAAAAAACTTCCTCATGTAATAATCAGTTATAATGTTCTTAAGACCCTGGGCCTTTCGGTTAACCTGAGTATTTCAAAAGACTCTCCGAAAGCAAGGGTAAAACTGGATAATTACGGCATCCACATGCCGGCTAAGGTGAATATAACGCCGCCCGGGACTCCATTAAAGTATGTGGAAATCAGCGCCGCAGGTGTTTTTTTTACAGAAGCAGACATATCCATACAATATACAGACGCCGAAGTGATCGGACAGGATGTGGACAAGCTTACCATTTACAGTTTTGACAGCTCTAATTCAGCATGGACCAGGCTTCCCACTAAAATCGATACAACAAAGAAGCTCGCGAGCACAAAAGTCAAATCTCTTTCAGTTTTTGCTTTAAGCGGACTAAAAAATACTACAATACAAATACGCGATACCAATAATACGCCTTTTGTTAGCGATGTCAAAATTTATGATGAGGCAAAGAAATTAAAAAAGAAGGTAAAAACAAACTCCATCTCACCTGCAGATATCCCTGCCAGAGGAGAACTTGAGGTTGATGCTCTTCCCAGCAAGCATGTGGCTGTTAAGTTCAAGCTCAAAAAAGTAGACAATGGCGAGATTATACTGGATGACTTTGGAAAGAAAAATCCCGTATTAGAAGCCCCGCCGGCACCTGCAATTAAGTACGTTGACATTAGCGCCAAAAACCTGGGTTTTGATTCTGTGGAGGTTCGTATATATTATACCGATAAGGAACTTGGAAATGCCGATGAAAACACACTGATTATTTCTCACTGGAACGGTGCCTCGTGGGATATATTGCCAACAACGGTGGATGCTGCTAACAATACAGTCACAGCAATCACAACATCACTTTCACCCTTCGCTGTATATCCCTTCACTTCTTCCTTAGATGCCTGGAGCTATGCTGGAAATAGTATTCCAGCGCCAGCCAATGCTTCCTGGGTACAGGCAACATCAGCCGATAAAAGTGCTGTTGCTTCCATTGATTCCAATAGATGGGAGACAAAACTCACTACTAACCATAACCAGACCGATTACCAGATGTACCGCTTCAATATTTCAGAACCTGCCGGGGAAATAACGAACCTTTCATCAACATGGATTGGGTATGGCGAAACCCTGACAGGCTATAATACCTATTTGTATATCTGGAATAACTCCAATAATTCCTGGAAACAGCTTGATACTAGACATTTGGTAACCGATGGAACCCTGAATGGTTCGATAACGACCGGCATCACTGATTATATTAATGCCAGCGGATATGTCTATATTGCGTCAGCAGCAAAGCACTACAATTATGCACCTCCTGCTCCGACAGGACTTTCAGCTTCGGCTGGAGAGACCGATGTTACTATTTCCTGGTCGCCGGCAACAGACCCGGATAACGATACTGTTCAATATTATGCAGAAATAGTTGGAGTAGCCAACAGCGGCTGGATAAGTGGAACAGGCTGGTATTATTCCGGGCTGAGTGGAGGTTCTTATTACACATACAGGGTTAAAACCAGAGATACGTTCGCAAGTGCAGAGAGTTCCTTTGCCACAGGTTCTTTTGACACGGCATCGCCGCCACCAAGTTGTCCTTTTTTATATATATGGAACGGGACAGGCTTTGAATACTCGACAGATATAGCAGGAGCATCATTAGGCGCTCAAACAAGCGTTATATCGTATCCAAGATATTACGATATGCCTGATCTGAAAGCAAACAACGGAAGCTATAACCTGCTCGTCAGGGAAGTATTACCTGAAGCAGATTATTTCGATATGGCAAAGCTTGTAGCAGCAGACGTTCCGGATGGATATAATATTTACACGAATTGGCTGGGCATGAAATCATTTGGAGTGGGCTGGCATGACGATAAAGTTAATAATATCCGATATACTTATCCAACTACACCACAACTTCTGACGACAAATAAGAGTACTGAAAGAACGCCCATCCATGCTACAAATAGTACAGGGAGTGACGTTACTGCCCAGTTACAAAAAGTAGACAACAACCCTCTTCGTGAAACAGCATCCGGAATGGAAGAGTATATCCTGGATTTCGGAGAAATAAATCATCCGGAATATGCAAAACTAATAATATCTGCATGGGTCAATTACATCCCAGGTAGAGATGCCAGACTGCCAATAACATTATCAGTTATAAACGAAACCGGTCAGTGGGAACAGGCCGCAGAACTCGGTTCGTTTACTGGTGACCTGGAAACACGATTATACAATATTTCCAATATATGGATTACAGAAGACCACAGGCTGAAGTTAAGACCTTCATACACTAAGACAATGACACTGGTAATAGATAAAGTTATGATGGATGACTCGAAGCCTGTTGAAGTAAAATATGTAGTGGTAAATGTCAGTAATGCAAATCTAAAGTATAGAGGAAATGATAAAAAGGTAATCTCAACATTTGAACACAGAATCCACGGGGATAACGTAGTTGAGCCGGACGTCACATCAAATTATTTCTATGGAAACTTCACAAAATATGGTGACGTAACACCCTTGCTGACTCAAATTGATGATAAATATGCCATCATGCGATACGGAGATGAGTTAAGCCTGGGTTTTGACGAAGTAGCAGAAGTCAATAATAAGCACAGGCAATACTTCCTGTATGCTCTCGACTGGTACGTGACAATGACCGCAATCGACACGAACAGGACATTCTTAAGAGATACTGTCGGCTTACTGCCATTTGTAAATATGAGCACGTTCCCCTATAATACATCAGTTGAGGACTATCCCTATGATGCAGAACATAATCAGTATATCAATGATTGGAATACAAGGATCTGTGAGGATAGAGTCAGTGGGACTTGTTATAATTCTACTACCGGTGAACAAGTTACTACAGGATCTGAAACTTACAATAAGTTCCTATCTTCTTATTCCCTTAACAATGAAAACCAACCGGCAAAAGCTGAAAATGTCCCGGAAAAACCTTTGCTACGTTCTTTAAATACGAACTACGTTGAATTAAAACTGGCATTTAATGCTCCTTACAATGTTTCAGGTTATGTCACCGATATATACAGCGGTCTTCCTCTCAACGGTGTTTTGGTCGGAACAAACACAGGTCTGGACACGACCACAAATGAGAGCGGTTTCTACAATTTTTCATTGATTAACAGCACATATATTATCAATGCAAGTAAGATTGGCTATGATGCTAATGCCACAAACGTAACAGTCAACGGCAGGGATTTAACAAACGTCAATATATCATTAGTATATCATCCCTACAAGCTCTCAGGATATATTCTAAATAAATCCAGCGGTCTTCCTCTCAGTGGTGTTACGGTTAAAGTAGCGAACACATCTTTGAGCACGACAACGGGTGCCGACGGCTTGTACAATTTTACAATGACAGATGGCGAGCATTCAGTAGTCGCAATCCTGCAAAACTATGCTATTAATTTTACAACCGTGACTGTTAACGGTGCAAATATTACAAATGCCAATATTTCACTTATAACCGCAGTATCCCAGGGCAGGGATGCCTGGCACTCAGCTGGATATAATCTCCCATTACCTTATAGCGCTTCCTGGATTCAGGCCACATTAGCCCAAAAGAATGCCATTTTGTATAATGATTCAGATATATGGGAAACAAAACTCACGACCGGACATGACCAGTTTGATGACCAGTTGTATCGCTTCCAGGTGATGCAACCCGGTAATGAGGTGAAGAATCTCACTGTAAAATGGATAGGACACGGAGAGAATAAATCGGGTTATAATACTTCTCTTTATATCTGGAATTATAATGGCGTTTCCTGGGAACTGCTCGATACCAAAAATCTGGGTGTTGAAGGTACCCTGAACAGGTCAATAACCATAAACCCAGGCAACTATATTGATATCAATGGATTCGTGTATATTGCCGCACGCGCCAGGCACTATGATTATGCTCCCGGCACCCCTTCCTGGGTCTCATTATACGGGACATATGGAGAAGAACCCATTATCTGTTCATGGGGGCCTGTAATAGATTTAGATGGTGATCTTGTTCAATATTTTGCAGATATAAATGGATATAATAGCGGCTGGATCAATGATACAAGCTTCACTAACACTGCCCTCTATGAAGGTAATACCTGCAGTGTTAAAACGCGTGATAATTATACATATACTGAAAGTTCATCAGTATCGGCATACACTTTTATAGATTATTCCTTAAATACTAATTATGTTGAATTAGAATTAGCATTTAAGCCCGGCTACAATGTTTCAGGTTACGTAACCGATGTATCAAGGGGTCTTCCGATCAATGGCGTTTTACTTCAGACAAACAATAGTCTAAATACGACCACAAATGCAAACGGGTTTTACAGTTTCACTTTGTTAAACAGCACATACAGCATCAATGCAAGTAAGATGGGCTATGAAGATACTGCCACAACTGTAACAGTCAATGGCGGGGATTTAACGAATGTGAATATTTCGCTATTATATTTCCTTCACGATATCTCAGGCTATGTAACCGATGTATCTTCGGGTCTTCCTCTCAGCGGTGTTTTAGTCCAAACGAACACAGGCCTGAACACGACCACAAATGCCAGCGGGTTTTATAATTTCACAGTATTCGATGGCACATATACTATCAATGCAAGTAAGATTGGCTATGATGCTAATGCCACAACCGTAACTGTGACCGGGGATACAACAAATATCAATATACCGCTTTTGTATCATCCCTACAGGCTCTCAGGATATATTATTGATAAATCCAGCGGTCTTCCTCTCAGTGGTGTTACCGTCAAAACAAACGCATTTTTGAACATGACAACGGGTACCGACGGCTTCTACAACTTTACATTGATAGATGGCGAGCATTCAATAGCCGCAATCCTGCAAAATTATGCTATTAATTCTACAACCGTGACCATTAACGGTGCAAATATTTCAAATGCCAATATTTCACTTATAGCCGTAGTGTCCCGGGGCAGGGATGCCTGGCACTCAGCCGGATATAATCTTCCAGTACCTTATAGCGCTTCCTGGGTTTCGGCCACATTAGCTCAAAAGAGTGCCATTTTGTATAATGATTCAAATATTTGGGAAACAAAACTCACGACCAGACATGACCAGTATGATGACCAGTTGTATCGCTTCAATGTGATGCAACCAGGTAATGAGGTGAAGAATCTCACTGTAAAATGGATAGGGCACGGGGAGAATAAGGCGGGTTATGATGCTTATCTCTATATCTGGAATTATAGTGACGTTTCCTGGGAACTACTCGATACCAAAAATCTGGGTGTTGATGGTACCCTGAACAGGTCAATAACCATAAACCCCGGCAACTATATTGACCTCTATGGATTCGTGTATATTGCAGCACGTGCCAGGCACTATGATTATGCTCCCGGCACCCCTTCATGGATCTCATTAGCCGGGACATATGCAGATGAACCTATTACTTGTTCATGGGAGCCGGTAATAGATTTAGATGGTGATCTTGTTCAATATTTTGCAAATATAAATGGATATAACAGCGGCTGGATCAATGATACAAGCTTCACTGGCACTGCCCTCTATACAGATAATACATGCAGTGTTAAAACGCGTGATAATTATACATATACTGAAAGTTCATCAGTATCAGCATACGCCTGGATAGATTATTTTTATTCTTTGAACACGAATTATGTTGAACTAAAAGTGAATAACCAATTAATAGGCAATAATCTTTTCAATGTAAGTTCTGCCACAACTTTTAGCAGTTCTTCTATTACCTGGAATAATGATGTATTCTCAGATAACAGGGTATATTATGGCTTGAATGAAACAGATGTCAATAATCTTGTGAATGGTAGCTGGAGCGTGTGGAATAATAACTCCATAAACCCGGTAATCAGGTTGTCAGGTCTATTGGCGAATACCACATATTATTTCAGGCCATTAACCTGGTATTCGGGAACGGTCAATAATTCTGTGAAAGCAATGGCCTTCACAACCGTGAAACCTGGAGTCTGGGTAAGCCCCGCAGAATATATGGTCAGTCCGGCAGGATGGATAGCTTCACCTGAAAACTTCCGTACCATCAATATATCTGCTGCACCTCTGGACGGTAATGGTCGTTATATCCCTGATTTATCATTAGAGGCGGTAATCTACAACAATTCAGGAGTTGAAATCGGAAGGATTAACCTGACCGGTAATGGTCCTTATTATGCAAACTTCAATTTATCTGATTATTTTTCAGATGAACGTGGATATGTAACGATAACGAATTATTCTATGGTCGGGGAATTTAGCGTTCTCAAATGGAGTTGTGTGAACTGCCATGCCGATGGAGAAAGATACCCGTCTAATTTCAGTAGTGCAGCAGTTCATTCAAGGCACACCAATACAGAGCATTCGATGAGTTGTGACAACTCCTGTCACGATTATACCGGTCTTAATTTCTTTGTTTCGCATTCATTGCCTAATAATAATATGAATGGTTGTAATGGTAATTCCTGCCACAAACCGATTCTTACATGCAATGAATGTCATAATGATGTTCAAAATAGTGCAGATGTTTCAAACACATCAGTCCTATCCGATAAATACGGTAAGGATGTGCATTCAAATAAACAATGTACGGATTGTCACGAAAACCTGCCCTCTATCAATGCAAAACCAAATTGTTCCACCTGTCATCCAAGACCGGGTTCAAATCTTACCGGTGTTCCAGGCTCGATAGAAAACAAGTCACATTCTAATAATCAGACAGTAGCCTGCGGTCAATGCCACAGCCGCGAGCATGATGTAAAAGCGCTGACCACGGCTGCCAGTGAATGCAAGAATTGCCATACAGGTATTACCCATGACAGAGGAACTCAATGCACAACATGCCATGGAAGCGACCCGCACACGGTATCGGATGGCTCAGGACCAGGATGTCTTGATTGTCACAACACATCAAGTCTCCACAGATTCGAAAGCGATAATTTATCTATATATTACCTTGACGGAGCCAACTTTTCCTTATCAGTTCACGCCAATTTGAACAGCAACAATGCCTCAGGCTACGGAATCAATGCAAGCTGCTGGGCATGCCATGGTAATGGAACGAAACCAACGCAACATCCTGCAAATTACAAAAAACCGTTTTACTGCGCGGATTGTCACACTCCATCAGGAAGCCAGTCAAGCAAGTACAATGCCCCACTGGTATACAAGCATTACCCGGGTTCTCTATTCACAGGCAGTATCATGTATGATGCAACAGACACCAACAGAACATGTGTTTCATGCCATAACAATAGCAAAGTAATCACCCAGAATCTCTCATATGGAACCTACGAAGCGAGTAAAGTGAAGACTGCTTCTGTATCCCATTATTCTGTCAACAGGACACAAGGTGAGATTTTGATGGAAAGTGGTGCGGTGACGGCAGCCTTACCCAACACAAGAAGCACGAACGGGACTAATTATGGATGTAACCAATGCCATTCAGTGGGTGGACTGGGCGGCATATACGGAACTGATTACGGCAATGCCAGAGACGTACCTTTAAATCACAACCTGATGGGCACTACAGGGATTTCCTGCCAGTCGTCATGCCATAATTCAAATCCTGGTGCAAATGTAACACTGCATGATTCAAATGTAGGCATATATCCGGACGGATGCTACACACCGGGCTGCCATACACCTCCCACAAACAGGAGAGGAAGGTGACAATGAAGAAGGAAAAATACTATTTTACTATTCTCTTCAACTCCGCCAGCGCATTCAGCGCCTCAAGCGGCGTCATGGCATCCACATTGAGCTTTTTAAGTTCCTCAACAACCGGCGATTCCTTTTGACTTTCCGAATCAAAAAGCATAAGCTGTGTATATTTCGCGCTGTCCTTCCCCCTGCCGCCGATAACGCTCCCGTTCTCCACTTCCTTTAATATCTCCTTAGCCCTCTGCGTCACCTTCAGGGGCACTCCGGCAAGCCTTGCCACATGGATGCCGTAGCTCTTATCAGTCGCGCCCGGGATAATCTTGCGGAGGAACACGAGGTCGTTGCCTTCTTCTTTGACAGCCACATGATAATTCTTCACGCGCCGCAGGCTTCCGGTTATGGCCGTAAGCTGGTGATAATGCGTGGCAAAAAGCGACCGGACACCCACGCGGTCCTTGTTATGGATAAATTCAACAACCGCTTTTGCGATGCTGTAACCGTCGTAGGTGCTTGTGCCCCTGCCGATTTCATCAAGGAGAACGAGGCTTTTCGGGGTTGCATTGTTCAGGATGTTCGCCAGTTCCACCATCTCTATCATGAACGTACTCTGCCCGCTTGCAAGGTCGTCAAATGCCCCGACGCGCGTGAATATCCTGTCCACAAGCCCGACTGATGCGTATGATGCGGGCACAAAACTCCCAATCTGCGCCATTATCACTATCAACGCAGTCTGCCTCATGTATGTTGATTTTCCTGCCATGTTGGGACCGGTCAGGAGCAGGAACTGGTTCTCCTGGCAGTCCATGTGGGTATCATTGGGGACAAACCCGCCCGGAATCGCAAACTCAACAACAGGATGCCTCCCGTCACGGATAAGGATGTTGCAGCTTTCGTTCACCTCCGGCCGCACATACTTGTTATTAACAGCCATCTCTGAAAGGTTTACTATCACGTCCAGTTCAGCTATCGCCTGTGCTGTAGCCTGCATCTCCTTTGACCGTCCTGCAAGGAATGAGTTTATCTCCGTGAACAGCTCAAATTCAAGCGCAACCCGTTTTTCATCAGCAGAAAGTATCATCACCTCCTTTTCCTTAAGTTCGGGCGTATAGAAACGTTCCCCGTTCGCGGTTGTCTGCTTTCTTATATAATCAGGAGGAACCTGCGAAAGATTTGTTTTCGTTACCTCGATGTAATACCCGAACACGGAATTGTACCCGATTTTCAGGGATTTTATGCCAGTCCTGTCGCGCTCCTTCTGCTGCATCTCAGCTATCCAGTCCTTACCGTGCAGCGACATTTTCTTTAGCTCGTCCAGCTTTTCATTATATCCCTCTTTAATCATCCCGCCTTCGCGAACGCTTACAGGAGGGGCGTCCACAAGCGCCCGGGAAAGCAGCGCTACAATATCGGTATAATCACCAAGCTTCGCAATTATATCTGCCAGAAGTCCTGATTTGATTTCGCTTTCTTTAAGGGATTTTATCATTTCGGGAAGCTTTTCAAGAGATACTTTGAGCGCTATGAGGTCCCTGGCATTTGAATTGCCGTACACGATACGCCCGATTAAGCGCTCTATATCCCTGATACCCAGAAGCGCCGAGCGCAAATCGTATCTCATCAATGTCTTTTTAATAATCTCATCCACTGCGTCAAGCCGCTCGTTTATTTTATTAACAGAAATCAAAGGCTGCAAAAGCCATTTCCGAAGCATCCGCCCCCCCATGGGGGTTTTTGTGCGGTCTATGACAGATAATAGTGAGCCTGTTCCCTCGCCGCGAATGCTCTGGATTATCTCAAGATTCCGAAGAGTTATTGAATCCAGAACCATGAACTCGTTCTCGGAATATGTCCTCATCGCCTGTATGTGATTCAAGTCCCGCATCTGGGTTTTTTGCGCATATTCAAGAGCTGCGCCTGATGCCGAGACTGCAAAAACGAGATTCTCACAGCCCATGCCTTCAAGTGTCACTGCACCGAAGTGTTTTAAGAGGCGTTCCCGTGCATTCTTTGGTAAAAAAGCGTCAGCATCGAATTTATTGATTATGATTCCTGTGTCTTTTAGCCGCTGCGTGAGTTTTTTATTTTCAAAAAGTTGAGTGGGAAGTATGCATTCGGCTGGTTTCATCCGCGCAGCTTCGCTTATTATTTTATCATAATTCTGATTGTCTGTAAACTGGGTCGTCAGGAATTCTCCGGTGCTCACATCCAGGAATGACAAACCGAATTCCATGCCTTCCCCGGAAACGGACATCAGGTAATTATTGGACTGGTCAGAAATCAGGGACGAATCGATAACAGTCCCTGGCGTGATGACCCTGACCACTCCTCTTTTAACGATACCTTTTGCGTTTTTCGGGTCTTCAAGCTGCTCGCATATCGCGACTTTGTACCCCTTTTTTATAAGCCGCGGCAGGTATGAATCCACAGCATGATACGGAATACCTGCAAGAGGCATATCCTCGCCGTCTTTATCCCTGCCTCTTGATGTGAGCGTTATTTCAAGTTCTTTTGCGATTATTTTCGCATCATCCCCGAAGGACTCATAGAAGTCACCCATCCTGAAGAATATCAGCGCATCCCTGTGCTTTTCCTTGGCTTCGTAATACTGGCGCATCGCAGGTGTCATTTTGTCCATTCAGCTTGTCTCCGGGTGAGATATTCGTTTATTCCTATTTTTGTTTTTGCATGTATTTGTTGGCGGTGTTCCACTTTGCGTTCTTCGCGCTCTTTGCGGTGATTTATCTAATCATCTGCGATTTTTTTATTCATATCCACAAAAGATAAAACCAAACCAAGAACCACAAGCGCGGCGCCCACAAGTAGAACCTTCCACTCAAGCTGAAAAAGCATAAACACGCAAAATACAATACCGAATAACGGCAGCACCGGGAATTTTCCTATCGCAAGAGGGACTTTAAAAGACCTTCTCAATTGCGGTTCCTTGTATCTTAACACTATCAGGGCCGCATTTATCACAAAAAATGTCACAAAGAGCGTGAAGTTATCCACATTAGCCACAAATGCGATATCGCCTGCGAAAACGAAAAGCATTGACAGCAGCATCGCCGCAAATATGGCAACCCATGGCGTTCTTCTCGTAAAATGCACACTTCCGAGGATACCAGGAAGGATGAAAGAATCCGCCATGCCATAAATTATTCTCGAACCGCCGAGCAGCATCATTAGAACTGTATTGGCAGTTGCAAAAAGAGCTATCACGGCTAATAGAATGAACGCATTGCTTCCGAAAGCGCTGAATGCGAGGTCTGCAAAGGGTGCATCCGATGCCGCAAGCTTTTCCCATCCGATTACACTGACTGCGGAGATTGCTACTAAAATGTACAGGACGATGCTGATTAATATTGCCAGCATTAATCCCTTTGGAATTGTTTTTTCAGGGTTTTTAGTCTCTTCCGAGAGCTTTACGATACTTTCAAAGCCGGTATATGCAAAAAATACAAGTGCGGAAGCCTGGAAAACTCCTGTCAAGCCCTGTGGCATCTCAAAATAATCCACTCTTCCAAGATAAGGAAGCCCTATGAAAATTATTAAAATTAGTCCTGCGCTTTCTATGAGGGTAGATATTATCGCAAACCATGCAGACTCTTTAATACCCCAGAAAAGGAGGGCGGAGAGGGCGATTATGAGGAGCAGGGCGGAAGTTATGACGGGCATTCCGGAAAGCGCTTTGAAATAACCCCCGAAACCCAGGGCTACAGTTGATGCGCCGATTACGGCGCTCAGGATAATCAACCAGCCGATAATGAACGCAAGCCTCCTGCCGAAAGCATTTGAAGTATATTCATACTCTGCGCTCGCCCTTGGGAACATGGAAGAGAGTTCTGCATAGCTCAATCCCGTAAAAACCGCAATAAGCGATGCAAGCGCAAACGAGAGCCAGACGGAGTTCCCGGAAAGTGCAGTCGCCTTTCCGATGAGCGCGTATATGCCTGCCCCGAGGATTATTCCTACACCCGACAGTGTTACCTCGGTAAGCCCCAGTTCACGTTTCAACGCCGCCTTCTCGCTCATTCTATACCTGTATAATGTATCGAATAGGTATAGATTTGGGTATAATTACGGAAAACAGTTTTAAGTATCGGTGTTAAATTAGAATATGAGGAACCTGATTTCCTATCCTATCCAAAAAACCTAATTTTTTTGGTTCCTCAAACTATTCTATTACAAGATATTGTAGTTAATAAATCCTTCGATTTTGTTCGGTTTTCATTTAAAAAAGAGATGAAAACATTATTGGGTTTTGGCTGGAGGAGTATATATGGAGTTGTTGGATTCATATTTGGAGGGGCATTTTGTTAACATCCTGAAGGCTTCAAACACGTTATTGTTGAATTGCCCTGTCACTACTGCCTGAATATCCGTGGCTTCAGGCGGAAGATCGGGTTTATCGCCTTTATAAACAACATCCAGCGTGGCAATGCCGTCTGTCATTTTAAAAGTGAGTGTCCGGTTAAGCGAGTCCCAATTGTCTGTACCCGGAACCATGCTCCCATTGATCATAATAATCTTTCCCGTCAGGTTCCCCTGCGCGGCAACTGCTTCGCTCACCTCATACTGGTTCGATGCCTCTACTGTCGTGAGAGCAACATATCCTAATAATACAACAATTATAGAAACTCCAAGTATTAACCGCTTTTTCTTATTCATTTGTATCCTTACGAACTAAATTGTCTTGATTGAACTTAAATGTTCCCGCAGCATTATTAATCCTAATAGTATTAAAGAGATAGCATGGAATTATTACTGATTATATTTATCGCATTCATCATTGCAGTCCTGTTCTCGATGCTCGGTCTTGGCGGGGCGATAATATATACTCCGTTTTTTTTCTGGCTTGGCGTGCCTATACTTACCGCAATCCCCATGGCGCTTTTGTTGAATGTGATTACAACCGCCTCTGCCTCGATGACTTATTTAAAACAGCAGCTTGTGAACAAAAGCCTTGCCATGCCCATGATATTCACTTCCGTTTTTGGCGCGTTTGCAGGTTCCAACCTTTCTCATAAAATAGATACGAAACTGATAATCGTATTGCTTTCGATTATTCTTTTTATCGCAAGTATGAGGATACTTTTTTTCAGCAGTATCGGCGTCTCGGTCAGCGTAAGTGAGAAGAAAAAGATATTGATAGGTGCGATAACCGCCTTTTTTATCGGGACTGTTTCTTCACTTGTGGGCATAGGAGGGGGCACATTCATGGTGCCGCTTCTTCTGGTTTTGGGCCTTGAAACACGGAACGCCATTGCAACCTCGGCATTCATTATCACGTTCATGTCCTTATCGGGTTTTCTTGGATACCTGGGTTTTAGCTCAGGACTTGATATTCACCTGTTGGCCTATGCGGGCGCAGCGGCGTTTGTGGGCGCGCAGGTAGGCTCAAAAATAATATTCAGGCATATTAATTCAACAACGATTAACCGTATATTCGCGATTATACTTCTGTTCGTTGTCGGAAAACTCATTTACGGCCTATTGTGAATTTTTCAAAAGTTTTAACCGATGGTGTACCGCATTGCCCGGCCATCATCTCTTTCTCTATCATTTTCGGGTAGGTTATCTCGATTATTGTCTTGAGATTTTCAACATCTTCCCTGTTATACCTTATGAGAAGCTCCAGCGCTTCATCATCCCCGCGTTCGTACATGTTCCATAATCTTACAGCGTCAAAACCTGATATCCCTTCGGTTTCCTCACTCCTCTTAATTCCAAGTGAGCACTCAATTTTTTTAAGACCCCCGCTAAAGCCCAATTTCTTCAATGGGTAAAGCAGGTCTGTGTGAAGGTGATTAAAAAACCCCGGGAACTCATGATTAATAAAAGGAAGGTCAAACCTTGCCCCGTTGAAAGTAACGAGCTGTTTATATTTTGCAAGTTCCTTCTCTGCATCTTTAAGATTTATGCCCCGTATGTATGTTTTCGTTTCATTCCCGTTATAGATACCGATCATTGTTATGCTGTCGCCGTGCGATGAAAGACCTGTAGTTTCAATATCCACGAAAGCCGTTTTTTCACTGAAAAACCGAAACGCTCTCCACTGGTGACATGGCAAAAGCCGTCTGGCGAAAAAAATGTGATTCCCGGAGGATAACTGCTCAATCGATTCCTCAACACCTGAAAATAATATCCTTTGCCTGGTTTTCAGTGCTTTTATCGCGCTGTGGTTTTGAAGGAAGTCTTCCCAATTTTTTATGCCGCATCCCCATATCCTCCGTTCTGTTGAAGAACCAATGCCGGGTATATGGATATAGGTGTTTTTCAGCATAATATCTAATTAAAATCCTTTATTGAGTATTCCATGCTGGAAAGGTCAACAACCGTAGCTTTAGCAGGCATGGGCTGGAGGTTCATCTTTTTCTGGAATTCAGTCTGGCTCTGCCAGGTGCCGCTGTTAATGGTCAGCACCTCTTTATAACGGGAAACCCCAACCGTGTGTACATGCCCGCAATGTAAAATATCGGGTATAGTGTCTATCACGAAATGGTCCTTCAGTTCGGGCGCAATTGACACCCTGCCCCCGTATATCGGTGAAAGATGACGCAGTTTTAACATCTCGCTCATGGGTTTTGAAGGGTCGCCATAAGAAAACCCCGGGATGCTCGCAATTATATCGTCCATCGACCTGCCGTGATATATCAGTACCTTGACCCCGATATCCACCATCGCGGGATTCCCTACGAATGTAATATCATTTCGAAACAATTTAGTGATTTTTTCTGGAAAGCGCGGCTGCGGTTCTGCCTGCCTCACTGCATCATGGTTTCCAGGCGATACTATAATCCTGATGTGCTCCGGCACTGCGTTCAGGTATTGCGCCGCTTTTTCATACTGTTCATAAATATCGGAAATCGCAAGCTCCTTATCCTGGTTAGGGAACACGCCGATACCATCAACAACATCGCCGGCTATCACAAGATAATTAATATCGTCTCCGAGCCATTTCACAAACTTAAGCCATGAATCTTCAAGAAAAGTCTTGCTTCCCACATGAATATCCGAAATGAATACCGCTTTGCCTTCGGGTTTTTTCCTGTTCAATGTATTTCCCTGCGTATTGGGAATGTCGGGGAATGTTATTCTGTTTGCAAACATCAGGCTGCCATCGGAAGAAAGCGTGCCTGTGACACCGATTACTTCATCCAGTATTATTCTCTTCGCAAGTTCAAACAGCTCTTTATCTTTTTCTTTATGGATTAAAACAGGTATGGTTCCGGTTTTATCCTCAACCTCGATTAATTTATGCCCTTTTGCGCTTGTCCTGATATCCAGTACCATCCCGATAATAGAAAGCGGCTCTCTTGTATCCATGTTCCTTTTCTTGATGCTTTCAATGGGTCTTGCGCCTATTCTGCGAAGCATTTCAGCGATTGAATCATAGCGGTCCCTGAAATAATGCACGAACTCCGTATACTCCCCGATGCAGGTTGACTGGTTTGTTATGTCTTTCAATATTGTAACCGGGTTTCCATCAGGTTTGACTTTAGATGGAATTATATCAGGCTTTTGAGGTATGGTTTTACTCGTTCCCGGCTGGACGGCGGTTTCAGGACCGGTTTTTTGAAACCGGTGATTTATGTGTTCTATCCTCACGACCATTACCGAATTGTCTATTGATTTTAAAACGTCATGTATTAACTCAGGAGAACTTGTTTTCATTAAATCAAGTGCCAGGGGGTCAATCTGGAATCCTGATTCAGCAAACATTTGGACGATTTCGCCAGTCTCCATGTCCTGAACTTATGTCTCTATATTCAGATAAGATTTTTCCTTCGATGCTTTTATTTACCTTCACCCTAATTAATAATCGGTGGAACATGGCATTAGAACAAGCAGAACAATATGTAAAAGTCATCAATGAACCGATAAAATCGAAGAACCCATTGATTATTGTCGGATTTCCGGGCATAGGGCTTGTGGGAAACATATCCTGCCAGCACATTATCGAAGAACTCAAAATGAAATACATGGGCTCAATTGATTCAAGGTATTTCCCGCCTCTTGCTGTGCTTTTTAACGGTCTTGTCTATATGCCTGTGCGCATATACGAGTCCAAAGAAAAAGAGGTTGTTGTGGTAATATCCGACATACCGATACATCCGACGGCGTCATACGATATAAGCAAAATATTGACGGATTGGATGCAATCGATTCATTGCAAGAATATTGTTTCGATTGCAGGCATAGCGACAACAACGGGAGAGCGGCGCGTTTTCGGGGGCGCGACAAATCCCGAGTTGCTGGAAAAGATAAAAAATAAAACAGAAATATTCCAGGTGGGGACCATTTCCGGTATTTCAGGCAGTATAATGACCGAGTCTTATTTGCGCGGCCTGCCTGGTGTGAGCCTGCTGGGTGAGACACCGGGACCAAATCCGGACCCGAGAGCTGCTGTCGAAGTGCTAAAGGTTATCAATAATATCTTTGAGCTGGATATTGATACTGAAAAATTATTGAGCCAGGCAGAACAGATAGAGCTTGAACTTTCTAAACTTGCGGAACAGGTCAAAACCACTGAAACGCCATCGATTCCCAAGAAAGAGTTTCCGATGTACGGGTGATTTTATGCGGCATATCGTATTGAGCGGGATTTCGCAGCACATCTTAAAGGAACTTGAGCACGACAAGGTCAAAACTATCGAGATAAGGAGCCCGCATAATTTTCTCTCGATACTTGAAGCCGATGTCGGGGATGTGATATTCCTTACGCCGACAAGCCTTGAAGATGTGAGACCCGGAACTAACGGGGTTATTGCAAAAATCCGCGAGAAACAGATCTCAATGCAAAGGGTGGTCCAGAGGACGGAGATATCTTATGAAGAAGCCGAGGTCCAGCTTGCCCGCCTCCAGCTTGAAATTAAAGGACATGCAAGGGTGCGGCGAGCGGAGTGCTGCGCGCTCGGGGAAGCCACGGTCGTGGACGCTGATGAAGTGCTGTTTTTTGAAGGGCGATGAGATTTTTTATTGTTATTGCGGCTGCCCAGTATCTGTTTTTGGAGGGTTTTGAATTTTAAGCATGTTCTGACAGTTATCATATTCGTATCGGTTTTTTCCGGGTGCATCAGCCAGCCAGTTCCTTCTGAAACTTCGGTTCCAACAGTTATCCCAACAGTTATTCCGCCAGTTACTCCAACAGTTATTCCGACCCATGCCGGGATGGTTCAGGCATCAATTTCCCTCGAATCCAGCGCTGAAAATATAACAATTTATGTTCCGGTTTTGCTTGATGAAAATAAGACTGTATTGAAAATGTATGATGCACCTGAAATTATTGGCAACGTAACGACTGCTATTATAGATACTGAACATGGAAAAGCTCTCAAGATAAGCAAATCAGGGCAGTTGAAAATATTTAAGGAAATAATTTTTCAAGACCAGCATGTAAAACTCAATATAGATGGACAAACTCCTGAACAAACTTATGATGAATTTTTTAGTCAATTCACAATCAGTATGAGTAACTATAAAGCTCCTGAACATTTCAATAGTATGCCTTCTGACCCTAATATTAATACCTGGGTATATTCGGATAGTGAAGTTGAAAAAGTTCGTTTTTCTTTTTTCCTCGACCCCCGAACTGCCCAGTATGAATCAGAGTTCTCAAATTCAGGAACAGCATTAGATATAAATACTCAAGATTGGTGGGTTCATCTGAGGAAAGGATGGCAGGTAGTGAAGCTATCACGAGGACAAATAGCCTGGGACTCAGTCCCCACCGCCACGGCTACACCTTAAATCCAGAAAGGGAATTTCATGGTATTTTTAAATCGTTTATGGGATTGATTAATATATTTGCGTGGCATCCCCTTCCGCTATGAGTTCAGTCACTTCGTCTATGAACTCCAGCATGTACTTTTCTAGCTGCTTCTTCCGCAGTTCCTGTGTATCGCTATCAGCAGGATCTTTCTTAATGAGTTCCAAGAATTCTTCGTATATTTCATTTGTCTTATTCATCATCGCTTCTTTTGTTTCACCCATTTCAGCCATATGGACTATATAGCGGCGCAAACGGATGCACCCCCTGTTTTTCCCGAAACTCTTATCGAAATATAGAGGAATCCTCCACAACCCGCGCTCAACCACGCCGCTTTTAGTCGATGGGAAAAGCCTGGCAATTTCAGGGTCGATTGATGGCATTACAATAATTCAAGTCTGCATTTAAAACTCTTCGGCGATATCGAGGTCATGTTCAAAGCGCCATGGGATACACTTGGGTCTGTTCCTGTCCCTTTCCCTGATTTTGTCCTGAAGTGCCTTGTAAGCCACATGATACTCTTTATCCCGCGCAGGGTCGCGTTTTGCTTCTTCTTTCAGTTCAGATGTTATATCTTCCAGTTGCCTTATGGACATGTACTTGTAGCGGTCGGCGCTTGAGTTAATGACAATTCCTCCCATATTGCTTTTGCCCGGGGGCGGTTTTGTAATTAATACTCTTTTAATAGGGTTATATAAGGTTATGGTGGATGATTTGTGGAAATGCTTTTAACTCTACAAATTCATTTCAACATAATGTTTGATAGAGATGAATTTGAGCGTTGGATGGCGCAGGCATCTGATACTTTAAAATCCGCCAGACAGGATTATTCTATAAAAAGCTACAATTGGTGCAGTTTTAAGGCTCAGCAGGCTGCTGAGTATGCTGTCAAGGCGCTTTTGAAGGGGCTTGGGATTTCGGCTTATGGACATTCTATAGTAAAGTTGTTCAAGGATTTAGAAACTTATGGTCTGGATACCCAAAACCTGACATCCTGCGCCAGAACTCTGGACAGGCACTATGTGCCGGCGCGTTATCCAGATGCTTTTACCGAGGGCAGCCCTTTTGAGTTTTATGATGATAAAACCGCGCTTGAGGCGCTTGGTTGCGCTGAGAAAATTTGCGATTTTTGCATCACGATGGGGACGAAATATGAATAAAGTGCATGATATTTTGATGGAATATTCAAAGGTTGTATCTTCAAAGCTTGGTAAATTCACAGGTGTGCTTTACGGCTCAATGGCAAGGGGAGATTATAATGTGTGGAGTGATATTGATTTTCTTGTTATTTCCAATAAACTTCCGGAGCATCCACTAAAAAGGCTTGAACTACTTTATTCACTTACAGATACGCCGATTGAGGTTAAGGGGTACACAAGAAACGAGTTCCTTAAAATGATTGAAAAGAGAAATCCTATAGCGCTGGATGCACTTGTGGAAGGGAAGGTCATTGTGGATGACGGCTTCTGGGAGGTTGCATTGGATAAGTTTGAGGAGGTTAAAAAGAGATATGAGCTTGTGAGGGAGCCGAAGCGGTGGGTGTCGATGAGGATGAAGAGGGGATTTTTGGAAGAGCGGGAAAAATTGTCAGCTACAAATTAATATTAAATATATTCACCAGATAATATCTTTTCTATTACAATATATCCTCCCTTCCGACGCTTTTGTGCCTCTAAATATTTTTTTCTTTCGCAGAATTTCACACATGAAAAATACTACTTTTTAGGGGAATCATTGTATTTGGTAGTACATTATGCGCAGTAAACGCTGTTGTTGCTGACTCGTGGGAAACTTATAAGTCCTCTGAATACCATTGATTTTCGAGAAATTAAGGATGAACAAATATTTAGGTGGTGCATTTGTTTTCCAACTTGGATAATGTGCATAATATGGACTGAATCAATTATTATGAGTAAAAAGAAAATTATAGAGAATCATTCGAAATTTGAAGCAGAGATTGAAAAAATTATTAGTTATGGAGAAGAAATTATAAAAAATCTGCCCAATAAAAATGAGAAAAAATCCATTGAAGAAAAATGTATGTTATTAGAAGCCTTGCTATTGAGGTCTTGCGCGTTATGGGAGAATTTTATTGAAAAAGAACTAGTTTTTCTTGTAAATTTAGATCCAGATAAATTAATTTCTGAATTAGGGTTGCCTGAAAAAACAAAATTAAATCTAAAATTCTCATTGTCCTAAAATAAGATACTTAATATAGGATGAATAACATATCCCATAATTGGGATTATTATGGTTCGTCCACGAGGAGAAATTAATGTTGTGTGCCAGAATGAGAAATGCCGTTTTTACTTAAGAGAAGAAGGTAAAGACATAGTCAAACGTGGCAAGTATCAAACAGGTCATCAGAGATACTTTTGTAATCATTGTAAAACATTCT
>JAPZAO010000017.1 GCA_027460615.1 Candidatus Methanoperedens sp. | reverse complement strand
TCTCTATCATGCGGCTGTAGCGCCTCAAGTAGATATCCTGTGCGCATCAGAGTTCCATTTGAATAGATAAAATCGTAAACATCAGGATTTATTGCCGCATTTGAAATTCCGATAACTCGAAGGTGCAGTCCATCGCTCTCACTCTTTGCAGAAATATTCACAAGGTCATATTCAATATTATATGGAGTTATCTGCGTCCAGAGTTCCTTCTTTACTATGCATTAATATACTTAAACTGATTTTTTTATTCATTTTATTTTACCACCATTTCATAATCTAATTTTCAGATTTGTTCGTCTGTCCTTTGATCTGACAAACTCGATTTGTAATAAGAGCGTCTTAATACTTAAATATGTCTATTAATAGTCAAGTTAGTGTTTATTATAACTATATTAGTAATAACTAATGATAGACTTACTTTATATTTACACAAAGTATGATGATTACAAAAGCATAACTATATGAATACATACGCAAATATGATTGAAAAAGGAGATACCTAAAAATTGTCACAAGATAGGTAAAATGAGGACAAAATATGAGCCCGCTTGAAAAGTTGTTTGGGAAAACAGCACAATTAACTGTACTGGAATATCTCATGAATAATAAAGGAGAGATCAATTATCTTTCTGGGATAGCACTTGGTACTGGATTGTATCATTCCAGTGTGGCAAGGGTAATTGAACCTCTTTTACAAAATAATATAGTTATTGAGAAAAAGATTGGGAAACAGATAAGATCGTTCTATCTCAATGAGGAACATGAAGCCACAAAGCTTCTAATAAAATTCTATGACGAATTGAGGTTAGCACTGGACGAGCAAATACCTTCACCTGAATTGGAAATGCCGGTGGTAGATCATGAATAAAAGTATTGATGATAAAATCGTTGAATTGATAAAAAATAACGAAAATATCTCCAGTTCAGAAATATCCCGGATCCTGAATATTTCAGAAAAAGAAGTTGAAAGAAGGATCAGAAGCTTTTCTGATGTAAGACAAAAGATAATGATAGTGGACGACGAGATGGCCACGCTTCTCCCATTAAAGAGATCTCTTGAATCAGAAGATTACTTAGTCATCGAAGCTTATGACGGTTATGAAGCCATAAAGAAGGCAAAGACCGAGATGCCGGAATTGATAATCCTTGATATCATGCTGCCGGGGATGGACGGAATTGAGACATGCAGCCAGCTAAAAAAAGATGTACTTACAGAGAAAATACCTATAATTATGCTGACTGCCAAAGATGAAGTGAGACATAAAGTAAAAGGTCTGGAGATTGGTGCGGATGATTACGTAACCAAACCTTTCAATCTCAATGAGCTTAAAGCCCGTATAAAAAGCGTACTCCGAAGGTCAAAAGAAATATAATCCAGAATAGAGGACAACTTGTGAAAATACGGTTTGAGTTGATCATCTTTTTCCTGATCATCTCCGTATTACCACTGTCAGCTGTTGTTTACATATCTTATGATCACAGCAAAGTTGCCATTCGCGACTCCGTGATGACCAACCTGCTTGTTGCGACCGAAAATACCGGTCGTGCGATAGGTGACTGGATGGCTGCAAGAAAAGATGATATACGTATCATTTCCACGATAGCTGGCAACACAGAAAAAAATAAACTTCAGGAATACTTGAATTCATTCGAAAATGAACATCAAGGTGTATATGAAGAGTTCTTTATATTCAATTCAGATGGAAACATAACATTCTCCACTCTAAACCGCACTGGAAATGTAGGTAAAGAACGATATTTTATGGGTGCATCGCAAGGAAAACAGTACATATCGGATGTTTCGTTGTCCGGCATTACAGGTTTGCCTGAAATTATAATCACAAACCCAATCAAAAAGAACGATACAAATACAGAAATATTGGGTGCAAGAGTCAGTATGGAGAATCTGTACACGGTGATCGAGAGCATTGATATCGGAAAATTAGGGGAGATCTTCATAGTTAATAACAAAGGGGAGTTGATCTTTCACCAGGACAGATCTAAAATACTGCTTGAGAATATCAACAATAATTTTGCAGTTAAAGAAGTGACTTATGAAAAAAGTGGGGTGGGTGAATATGTCAATTATAAAGGTGAAGAAGTGCTTGGTTCTTATTACTGGCTGCCACTTTATAGATGGGGGCTTATTGTGGAGAAGAATAAAGACGAGGCGTATACCGAAGTTCTATCTCTGGAACGACTGATGGTAGGTATATCCTTTATAGCTGTTTTCTGTGTCTTTCTTCTGGCTTTCTTAATCTCAAAAAGACTGACAGAACCCATAAAGTCTCTGAAAGATGGAGCCTATGGTCTTGTAAGAGGGCAATTCAAAACCATTTCGGTTTCTTCAAGTAATGAGATAGGGGAGCTTACAGAAATATTTAACCAGACTGCAAAAGAATTGTTAGACATAAGAAAAAAGCTTGAAACCAAAATCGAGATAGCAAATAAAGATCTGGAAGAAAAAAACAGAGAACTGATTAATGCCAATGATGAGCTAAAAAAACTTGATAGCCTGAAATCGGATTTTATTTCTCTAGTCTCGCATGAATTAAAGACGCCTCTTTCTGCAATAAGGACTTCAGCCGAATTCCTCGAATCTGAAAATATTAATCCCTCCCTTGTAGACAAAGAGATGCTTGAGAACATTATAATGAGTGTAGATCGGCTGACAAGGTTGGTCAACGATATCCTAGACCTTTCCAAAATCGAAGCCGGAAAGATGGAATATCATTTTGAACAGGTGAACTTTCATGAAATAGCTAAGGTAGCGCTTGAAAATATCCAACCTCTTGCATTGAAAAAAAATATAAAGGTTTCAGTTGATATTCCAGGGAACCTTTCTCCAATACTTGGCGACAGGGAAAAGCTTATAATAGTTTTGAATAATCTGCTTAGTAACGCGTTAAAATTCACAAACAATGAAGGAAGAATCCTTCTGTCGGCAAAGGATGATCAGGATAACATTATGGTCAGAGTTGAAGATAACGGCATCGGGATGGAGAAAGATAAATTAGTGAAGATATTTGACAAATTTTATCAGGTGGATAGCACATCTCGAAGAAAAATAGGCGGCAGCGGGCTTGGGCTTTCAATATCCAGTGGGATTATCAAAGCACACGGCAGTGAAATATGTGTTGAGAGTGAACCAGGAGCGGGCAGTACTTTCTTTTTCGGATTGAAGAAGTTTGGTGAAAGATGAAAAAATACGTATATATTATAATTATACTAATTATATTTATACCTACGTATGCATTGACCAGCCTCTATGAGAAATCCCATGTTCAGAAGACGATTTATGTTGTTTCAATGACTCCTGACGAGATGAGTTCTGGACTTTCGGATGGAAAGATAGCAGGTTTCATTTCCTGGGAACCGTATCCTGCAAAAGCTGTAGCTGATGGTTACGGCAGGTATCTTGTTAATTCAAAAGATATATGGAACAACCATCCGGAGTGTGTTATGGCAGTTTCAGAATATCTTAAAGATGAAGACACGATAAAAGCTCTTGTCTGGGTGCATATAAAAAGTACAAGATTCATTAATGACCCTGCAAACAGGGAAAAGGTCTTAGAATACGGCTCAGAATTTACAGGTGTTGATAGAACGGCTGCCTCGGCAGCGATCAACAATACAGTATATATAGAATTCCCTGATATGAACGAAATGAAAACAGGATTCGAAATATTGAGTAAAGCCGGCGGTTTTAAGAAGGATATAACCTCATTGGGTTATAGTTATGAGGACGATTTTCTTTCGAGCTTAATCCAGGACAAATATTATATTGAAATCAGGAATAAGTTGGATGCTGATCCGAATTGGACTCCGACTGCTGTTAATGGGAGCCTCAGGTTTGGGTTGATACATAATGATATCCATAGCCTGGGGATATATGTAGCACAAAAAGAAGGTTATTTTGAAAAGGTAGGTCTTATACCGGATAAAAATATTTTTTTCTCTAATTTCAGAAATGGGATGGCAATAACAAATGCCTTCACTCAGCGTGAAGTAGATGTGGCAGTTTTTGGGGCGTCTCCGGTTTTGAGGTACGCAATTAACGATAACGGAAAGATCCATATCATAAGCGGAGTGAATACAGGTGGCACTTCGCTCGTAGTGAGAGCGGATTCTGATATACACTCTTTAGATGAATTGAACGGCAGTACTATAGCCACGCCGGGTTTTGGCTCAATCCAGGATGTCATAATGAGAAAGATGTTTGAGGGGTTTGAGATAAAGACGGTGTGAGTTGTATGAAAGGAAGTACGCCTGTATATTTAATTCACGGTTAGTTATTATAATTACCTTGCTTTTTAGTGCTGCTTTTTGATGCTCAGATAATATGGTAAGATTTACATTAACGTAGCAACCCTTCACGTAAGACCGCGTTTGCCATGAGTCCAAAAGACAGTGCTGCTACCAGCAAATATATTCCAGCACTTAAAAAATCCCCATTAAAAAAAGGGAAAAATGCCATTACAAGGCTGGCAAATCCTGTGATACTGCCACCATACAAAGTAACAAGTTGGATTGTTAAAGCTGTAATTTTCGGATCATTACTCATTTTATTTCTCCTTTTTGTTTTTCGAATTGCTAATACTGTGCAGAATGCACAGGCGTTAAAGAGGTTTTTGACTGCCCATTCTCCATCCAATCATATTGGATCGTTATATTTACATCCGTTTCTGGCATAGTCTTCTCTCTTGTATATTCTGAATCAAATTCCATTATTGATCCTTTGTACGGAGTAGTCGATCATTCTGATACTGAGCCCGCATCATATTCTGAGATGGCCCTTATTGAGTTCATGTATTACGACCATTCCCTGGAAGAACAGCCTGGACGACGATCTTGCATTAATCTCCATTTTCTGTTTTGATCCTTTATCTATGTTCAATGATTCGAGGTATGAAAACAATTATTTCCGATAAGAAAATAAGAACCATAATTGCCAGCCAAATCTTCCATAACCACACCCATTTCTCAGGAAGTTTGAACGCAGGAATTTTAATCCCATCGCTATTGATATTTAGCTCTTCCCTGATTTTCCTTGCATCATCAAGATCATCGACCTCCATTATGAATCCTCCCTGGTAGCCACATTCTCTGCACACATACATTTGTCCTGTGTTTATGGCAGGGAATATATGACCGCTGCTGATTCCTGCGTATTCTACATTTCCACCGCAAAACGGGCATATTTTATAACCGAATACAGGTTTTATTTGTGATTTCATTTTTATCAGCCGATATGCCAATGATCTTTTTTATTATATTGAGCTTGAATGCGCATGTTGCTGCCTGATTATTACTTTTCTGGTATGCCTTTGACCAAAATCCAAACTCCGATTACAAATTCAAAGGGAATATAGGGAACGTATAAGAAAAATGGAACTTCATGGCCAAATATAGCAAACAGTGTTCCTATCAGCATAGGGAAAATTGTTATGAGACCCCAGAGAGACAGAAAACGTGGAACAATTTTTGCTTTATCGAGCAAGTAATAAAAAAGTATTCCACCAAGACAAAAAGCCAACATCAGTAGTGCGCTATATGTAAAATTCATGGATTCAAATGCCAGATTTCCTATAGTCTGCAAATAGGCAGGGTGTCCGGTAGCTACATATTCCTGGCTTATGTGTAAGAGAGAGAAAGCCTCTATTCTGCTGGCAGCCAGCAGCGCCGCTTCTAATATATAAAATCCCAGGGCAACAAGAGCAATTTTTTCATTCTGTTTCCTTAGGGTTATAAAAAGAATGGCTCCTAAAAATATGATTCCGGCGGCAGTGATCATTTCACCTAAAATGTTTACCCTCATCAGCCAGGCATTATTCGCAATCTTGATCATAGTTTCACTTATGTTCCCAGGCACAGTTAATGCCAGCTTCAGAATCAATCCACTGATCAAAGATGTAATTGCCTGAAGAAGAAATGCAGCTCCTAAAACTCTGGAAGTTT
The DNA here is from genome assembly GCA_027460615.1 of Candidatus Methanoperedens sp. Classification (GTDB taxonomy): domain Archaea; phylum Halobacteriota; class Methanosarcinia; order Methanosarcinales; family Methanoperedenaceae; genus Methanoperedens. Next base: position 458 of record JAPZAO010000017.1, on the reverse strand, counting down.
TGTTAACGGTATTCATTTTTTTCTCTCCTTAATTTATATCTACTTTGGCAGACCCTGAAGCGATTGCAGTTGGACTGAATCCTTTAACGATCAGCCATACCGCCATAACCATTTCTTGCAAGAATATTGGAAAATTCATAACAAGGTTGATCGTCGAAAAAGGAGTCTGGAGATTGAACATAATTAAGAAGCATGTAGCTAGATGCATCATGATTGCAAAGAAACCCAAACCTGATATCCATCGAGGAATGAGTTTTGATTGATAGAAAACGTAATACAGCATCAGAGCGCCCAGGCTGAAAACGATTCCCAAAATTGGGGCAATCGAATCATTTCCTTCTTTCAATAAAGAGCCCAAGATCTGAAAATAGGAAGCATTTGGAGCTCCGGCTGCTACATATTCCCGACTTACTATTAATAGGAATAGCCACGTGATGACCATGGCAATATAGGTCATT
>JAPZAO010000016.1 GCA_027460615.1 Candidatus Methanoperedens sp. | reverse complement strand
TGCATCAATTTGAGCCGTGTCTCCACGAAACGCTGTACGATCTGTTTTGCGTGCATGATGTCGGTCCTCTGCGTTGGTTGGTCCCAGCACAGAGAAAAAACCGCTCATGCACGCGCCGTTTCTGCTCACACTACATTTACTCCGCTGATCTGCAAAGTGTTTCTTAAATAAAAGTAGGGGAAACGCTAGGGTCAAGGCTATACCTTATAGTCCTCGACTAATTCCCTCCCGCGAACGATCGGGGTCAGCAGGAATTCGCCGAATTTAGTTCCGGCGAATTCCTAACGCTTCCGGATTGATCACGTTCACCGGCTTGCCGGATGCGAAGCCAACGATGCTGTCGACCGTGGCGCGATAGAACTCTTCGTACTTCTCCTGCACGCAGTAACCCAAGTGCGGCGCGCAGACGACGTTCGGCAGCTTGAGCAGTGGATGATTGCCGCCGAGCACCGGTTCGTCCTCGTAGACGTCGACCGCCGCGAAGCCCGGCCGGCCTTTCTTTAGCGCCTCGACAAGTGCACCCTCTTCGATCAGCAGCGCGCGTGCAGTGTTGACGAGCAGCGCCGAAGGTTTCATGCGCGCGAGATCGGCCGCGGTCACAATGCCGCGCGTTGTGTGATCGAAAAAGATATGCAGCGTGAGAACGTCCGCGGTTTCGAAAAACGCTTCGCGGCTCGCCGGCACGTCGTATCCCGCTTCGCGTGCTTTGGCCTTTGACGCCTCGCGCCCCCAGCACGAGACTTTCATGCCGAAAGCTTTGCCGATTTGCGCCACCCAACTGCCGATTCTTCCCATGCCGTAAACGCCGAGCGTTTTGCCGTACAAATCGGTGCCCATCGTGGTTTGCCACGCGCCCTGCTTCATCTGCTGCACTTCATACGGAATATGGCGCATGCTCGCCAGGATCAGCGCCCACGCCAGTTCCGCCGTCGAACGCGCATTGCCGCCGCTCGTGGCCGCAACCGCGATACCCTTCTCCGTGCACGCGGCGATGTCGATGTGATGCCGGTGGCTGCCGGTCTGCGCGATCAACCTGAGCTTTGGCAACCGCTCGATCACCGCGCGCGGAAACCATGAGCGCTCCTGTGTGAGGACCACCGCATCGGCATCCTGCAGCCGTGCCGCCAGTTTGATGGGGTCCTTTTCGGTGTCGCGGAATACCACGACTTCGTGGTCCTTGAGACGCGCAAAGCTCGTGACCTTGCGAAATGCGTCCGGATAATCGTCGATCACTGCAATCTTCATGCAACGCTCTCCTTTTCCTCAATCACAGAATTTGCGCGCATATGTTACCTCAACATTCCGTCATGAACTTCGTTCGCACTGACGACCCGATCCGGATTCGTGCAGATTCCCGATATGTCACAGCGCCCGCCTCCGAATTGCGCGAAAATGTCGTCGGCGCTCACGCGCAGCTCTCCATCGCGGAAATGCTGCGGGCGCCGCCGTGAATCATCAATTAATCCTAACCGCAGGAACAAGGGAGTGAAGATGAGCGACTATAAAGACCGCTATAAGCGTGGAATGGCCGTGCTCAAGAAAATGGGGCGCGAGAAACTGATGCTGGAGCAAAAAGCGCTTTGTCCGGACATGTACGATATTTCGGTCGGGCATCTGTTCGGCGATATCTGGGCGCGCCCCGGCCTGAGCTTGCGCGAGCGGCAACTCGTTACGCTCGCGGCCAACATCGCGTTGGCGCGCCCGAGCGGCAACTACTCGCATTACCGCAGCGCCCAGCACATCGGAATCACGAAGGAGGAGATTTGCGAAGTCATCCTGCAGGTCGGGCATTACGCGGGCTGGCCGACGCTTTCACTGGCGACCCGCCAGTTCACTGAAGTGCTGAAAGAGGAAGCCGACCGCAAGAAAGGAAAGAAACGGCGCAAACCTCTGCTGGTTTGAAGCGGTGCATTGAAATTCTCGCTTGACGCGAGGATGTTCACGGGCGTTTACTTTCTACGACGCGGTCTTCAAAAACATGTTGAAACCGCCGATGAACGCCGACGGACGCCGATAACACAGAGAATGGCAGAGAATCCACTATTTTGAGATAAGTATATTCGGGGGGAATCATGAATCGAATGACGCGATACAAAAACGGTGCATGCGCGATAGCCATGGCATTGGCAGTAACCGGCGCGGCGCTCGCGCAAACCAGGCAGCCGGACGCGAGTGCACGCGACTATCCCAGCAAACCGATACGGCTCGTGGTTCCCTCCGCGCCCGGCGGCGGCACCGACATCATCGCGCGATTGATTGCACAGGGACTGAACGAGAGCTGGGGCCAGGCAGTGGTAGTGGACAACCGCGGCGGTGCTGGCGGCATCCCGGGCGTCACGGTTGTCGCCAAAGCATCGGCGCCCGACGGCTACACCATGCTGCTCGGCAGCAACGGGCATCTCTCGTTTGCGACAGCGATCTACAGCAAGCTGCCATACGATCCGCAGAAAGACCTCGCGACGGTTTCGCTGGCGGCGAACCAGCCGTTTATCGTCGCCGTGAATGCGTCATTGCCGGTAAACTCGATGAAGGAATTCATCGCCTACGCGAAGAGCCATCCGGGCGACATGCGCTACGGTTCAGGCGGCAGCGGCACCGCGAGTCATCTTGGCACCGAGTTGCTGCAGCTTGCCACCGGCATTTCCCTGACGCATATTCCGTACAAGGGAACGGGCCCGGGAATCGCCGCATTAATGAGCGGTGAAATTCAGGTCCTGGTGGCCGGGCTCGGAACCGTGCTGCCCCAGGTCAAGAGCGGCAGGATCAAGGCGCTCGGCTTCCTATCCCTTCAATCGGTTTTTGTCTGAGCTTATTTGTAATTGTCACATCCAGCAGGTACGACAAGATGCAAATCGTATAATGTGCACGAACATGGTCATCAGTATATACAAATGTGGGTTGAAATTTAATGAAGGACTTAACATCCCGAAAAGCTTCCTCAATCCTGTTTTTGTCTCGATAAGCACTGATGAGCTCTTCAGGTTTAAGTCTGTCCTCTTCAGATTCTAGGGTCTCTGTAATGTTTGTTACTAGCATCCAAATACCATCTATCAGCATTGATTTTTTTATATTTTCAACATTTCGTTCATATGTGAGATTAAAACTGCTGATCGATGATCCACTTTCTCCAGATATATTGATACTTTCAAGTTTGGTTTCAATGAAAGATTGAACCCCTCTTTTCCTGAGTATTTCACTAATCTTATGTTCTGTGGGCTTAAGATTTCGGCTTTTTTTCGCTTCCAGTAGCGATTTTTTCACATCTTCCAATTCCTTTATTGCTATATCGATTAGCTTTTCTCTAGTTTTTCGCTGATCCTTGAGGAGATCCGAATTGAAGATAAGGATATGTCGTCTGCTGGCACTATCGATTCCCATATCTTCATAGAAAGTTACATCATCATATTTTGTCAATCCATTTGACAAAATCTCTTTCTCAGTAGTCTCATTTGTGAAACCCTTAAACCTTTCAAGATTTACCTTTTCAACCCCTGCGATCTGAGGTTTATCAAGAGCTGTGATGTAAAGGTAGTTCTGTTTATTCTCCAGATTTAGGAGATTTTCATCTGAGACCATACCACGGTCAAAAACTAATATTATTTTTGAAAAATTGAATTGCTTTTGCCATAAATCAGTATTTTTCGTCAGTGTTGAGACATCAGCCGTGTAGTCTTCAAGAATTTTCCAGGAAAAGGGGTAGCCTTCTGAATTAACAAGCAGGGAAAGAATTATTCTTTTTTCCCTGAAGCCATTGGCTTTAGTTCTTCCGGGTTTTGCGATTGGACATCTTCTTCCTTCAAAATATGAATCCGATAAATCATAAAAAACAATTCGCATGCTTTTCTCATTTCGGTTTTTGAGTGTCTGGTAAAGCCATTGCTCGATCTTTTCCTTTTGTTTTTCGATTGCTGTGAGTTCACGATAAAATCTGGATTCATTGACCTGACCGGGCTCAATGCCAAGAAGAAGGTTACAGGTGGTTGTTTCAAACCATTCCACGGCTGATAAGTAACTTCCAGGGTCTAAGCATCTATAGAATGTAAGGAGTTTTGCTATGTCTGCCGTTGATATTTCTTTCTGTTTGGTATTGCTGGTTTCTTCAGGTGTTGGAAAAATACCTGATAGTCCTTTCCATTCTTGATCCCACAGCTGGTTCAAAAATGCAATGTCAAGATAACGATAGTGGTTTTCGAATAGCATATCTTCAAAGGTTGCGGTGAATATGTCTTCGGATTGAGAAGCTTTCAGGATATTACGGATTTGTTGAGCCTGTAATGGTGTGAGGTTTCCTAGATAGAATAATATTTTTTTCTTGTTCTTTTTGTCTTCCCAATAGGGCTCAGCAATACTGTAGTATGTGTAGGTTTTACCTTTTGCGTTCTTTTTTGAGTGGCTTAAAAGTTGCATAACCATAATCTGTTCTTAATATACAATATGAAACACTATCTATAAATATTTTATTGTCAAGAAATCTGTTCTTAATATGTACAATAAAATATTATAATATGTTAGTAAGACCGATAGGGATGGATTTGATGGAATATTATTTACTTTTAAAAAAGATTATTATTTACGGGGAATCTGGAGAAGGTGGGTTATATATAATTAATCACAAGTTATCACATATTCGAAAGACTTATAATATTTAAGAATTATTGTTTATTAGATGTTTTCATCTTCAGTGGTGAATAATCTTTAAAGAGGAGGGAACAAAATCTGGAATTTTATCACTCCCAAACCAAATCGTAAAAATAGCCAAAATCTTGGCTTCAGAAAAGACCGGAAATTAGTGTATGATGCACAGCAAGATAAACTAAGATAAATTAAAATCTTAATTAGGAGAATTTATGGTGAACTCAATTGAAGCATTTATTGGGCCAATAATGTTTTTTATATTGGCAGGAATATTCTATATTGTGATAGAATTTAGAATCAAAATGCTGAAATGTAGAGGTTGATTAGAATTTAATAATATTGATTGATTCGACCTGTAGTTATAGTTGGAATGATAGGTAACCTGAAAAATAAGATAATAGTTATATTGTATTCTTGAAATTAATAGGGTAAAATTTATTTAACACGAAATGAAGAATTTGTGTCTTTAATTAGTGAGCTTAAATAATATTCAAGAAAGTTCCAATTATTTGCCGACCATAATTAGATGACAAGAATTGAAAAGCGACCATCGTTAGAGAATCTTATAGAAAGTGAGGATGTAGGTTTAGAGATATTCCATCCCGGTGGACTGAAAATCACAAGGGAACTTGCTGAACTCTGTAATATTGGCAAAGACAAGAAGGTCCTTGATGTAGCCTCTGGAACCGGAGAAAGCGCTTTTTACCTGATGCAGAATTTCGGTTGCAGGATCATTGGAATAGATTTATCAGACTACATGATTGAAAGAGCAAGGAGAAAAGCAATAGAGAAAGGCGTAATAATAGAATTCAGAAAAGGCGATGCTCATGATTTGCCTTTTATTGACAATACTTTCGATGCAGTTATTTCAGAATGCACAACATGTCTTTTGAATAAAGAGAGGGTTATAGGTGAAATGGTAAGGGTAGCAAATGCGGGAGGATATATAGGAATTCATGATATACACCATAATGGCTACTTGAATTATTCATTTGCCTGAAGTCCCATGATTTCAGCCCTTTTGCCTATTCGTTCCTCAAGTTCTCTTTTTTCAGTCAGAAGATGAATCCTCGAATATGGAATTTCAGTCAGTGGCATCAAACCCTTTTTTTATCTGGCTCAATATTGAAGCGCATTAAAACCATGTAAATCTAAAAAAAAGCATGTCACCGAATCTTTTTTATCTCTTAACAAGCTTTAAATGTGTCCAATTATTTTCCGAGGAAATTATTTTTCTTGAGCAATGAAAATACTTCTATACCCCTTTCTGTCGGAATATACTTCTTCCAAGTATGCTTATCAGGAGTAATACACCTGATCAGTCCCTGTTTTTCCAATTCCCGCATTGCATAACTTATATTCTGCAATGATCTTCCTGTCGAATCCGCTATATCAGATGCCTGTATCATCCTCTCTTCCTGCATCATTTTTAATACGATTAGTCTCCTATCCACCCCCAAAACCCACATTGTTAAATCCTCAATATTAATGATACCCAGAATCAACATAGTAATCTGGGTATTATTGGCAGCCGGTAAGCATTCAATTTGCTCATATGTGGTTTTTTCTTTAGATTGTTGTTGCTGCAATGAATCATTTTTGGGATCGGCACAAGGCTTATTCATCTGAATTTCGCCTCTCGCAGAGAAAGGCATCATAGCAGCAAAGGGAAGCAGAAATAAAAATATAGCTATCAGAAAGCTCAGTTTATAGAAAGGTTCTTTCTTATTCATACGTTAATCCTTTTGTATTCAATTCTTTTTTCTTGATATTATCCTTTTGCACAAATCAATATTTTTTCATA
>JAPZAO010000015.1 GCA_027460615.1 Candidatus Methanoperedens sp. | reverse complement strand
ATAGAACAGGATACGGAAGTCAGGATAAGCTGGGAGACTTGCGATACATGCAGCAGGATTTCGGGCGGCTATTTTGAAGGTATTGTCCAGATAAGGGCTGAAAAAAGGCTTCCCGCAAAAGAAGAGCTTGGAAGATGCAAGGAAATAGCGGAAAGCGTCTCTGCCCGCTCGCAGGAGAAGGGGGACAGGCTTGCGTTTATTGCAAAAACCGAGGAGCTTGGTGAAGGCACCGATTTTTACGTCGGGTCGATAAAGCTCGGGAAACAGATTTGCAGGGCGATTATAGATGTTTTCGGGGGAAAATTCACGGAATCACCTAAACTTGTTGGGCAAAAGAACGGCGAAGACCTGTATCGCATCACATACGCCCTCCGCCTTCCCGAATTTGTGCGCGGGGATATCATAAGCGTGGATGATACGGTCATTGAGGTCCAGACTTGCGGAAAGCATGTGAGCGGTATTGACCTTGAAACAGGGAAGAGGTTCATTGAGAATTTTAATGACCTGATGGACATTAAAAAACTGGGCAACAGGCTAAATGCAAAGGCTGCCGTGCTGGTCGCAGATGAAGATAAAACGATTCAGGTGCTTGACCCTGAGACTTATGAAACTGTTACGGTTAAAAGACCCGATTTCCTGGCTGCTGAACCCGGAGATGAGATTAAGGTAATAAAAACAACAAAAGGGATTTACGTACTTCCCTGATGAGCTTCCTTCAACGGTTCGACGACCAGCACCGGCCCATCCTTTCCTGTTATAACCACTTTTGTTTTGGGTTCGATTCTCTCTTCTGCTTTTGCAAGCCAGTACTCACCCTGGTATCTCACATAGCCAGTTGCGCCCGGAGTCAGCTCGTCAATCGTTTCAGCCTTATCACCCACGATCTCTCCCATCACAGGTTTTGTCATCCGCACCTGTATCACTTTATAAATCGCAAAAGCGAGGAATGCCCCGAAAACAATAGCCGGCGCAAGCAGGCTGAAAACTATTGTCAACTGGAATTCCTGGGAATAGAGCCCCGGATAGCCTATGGGTACGAGCAGTACACTTCCAAGGACAACGCAAACAATTCCTGCGAATCCGATAAGCCCGAAGGAGGAGATATGCAGTTCGAACAACAGCAGCGCCATTCCAAACGCAATAAGGAAAAAGGCTGCAATATTTACCGAGAAACCAAGTCCTATAAGCCCGATGCTTATGGAAATAACCCCGAATATCTCAGCCCCGTAACCCGGGCTTGTAAGCCCGAAAACGAGTGCATAGATGCCCACGATCAGCAGCAGTGAGGCAAGAATGGGATTTGCAAGTAAACTCATAATCGAAAGCCGAAGCGACGGCGTGTAGTAGGTGAAAGCTGAGCCGGAGGTCTTAAGCACCCTGCCTTTTACCGTCATTCCATCCACTTTTGTCAAAAGGTCTTCGATATTGGGCGAAACCACCTCTATTACATTTTCCGCTTTTGCCTGCTCGGCATTTAAATTCAGGTTCTGTGTAATAAAATCCTTTGCAGCGGTGGTATTCCTGCCGTGCTGTTTTGCTTTTTCCTCGGCAAGAGCAACAACGGCATTTACGATTTTGGGTTCGGTAACAGGCGTGAGACCCCCTGAAGTCACTTCTACAGGCTGGGCCGAGCCGATTATCGTGTTCGGGGTCATGGCTGCGATGTCTGTGCCAAGAAGTATGAGGGTTCCTGCCGACCATGCAGTTGCGCCCTTCGGGTACACGTAACCGATAACAGGCACAGGGGAACCGTCAATTTGCTCAAGTATCTTTTTTGTTTCATCAAGCCCCCCTCCGGGAGTATCGAGGACGATTATCAATGCCTGTGCATTCTCAAGCCTGGCATTGTTGAGCGCCTCGCCTACAATTTCATCGCTGGCTGAAGTTATGGTATCCTTCAGCTCTACCACCATCACCTGTGCGCCGGCGGCCTGTGTTAAGAGGATGAAAAATAAAAGGGCTGGTAAAAGTGCAGGTAAAAACCTCATTTCTTTTCAGCCTTCAATTTAGCCTCTGCAAAAGCCCCGGTCAAGCCTGCGATATTACTTACATCGCCTCCTCCTGGCGCGCCCGTCGTAACCACTATCATGTTCTTCTCCCTCGCTATTTCGGCGAGTGTCTGGAGTTCCCTGAGTTTCATGGCAATCGGCACTTTCTGGTATAATTCCGCAGCTTCCATCATCTTCTGGCTTGCCTGGAATTCGCCGTCTGCAAGTATTACTCTTGAGCGCCGTTCCCGCTCTGCCTCTGCCTGTTTCGCTATGGCGCGCATCATCGATTCGGGAATGGCCACATCTCGTATTGTGACTGCGGTTATCTTTATGCCCCACGGCTCTGTTGCCACATCAAGGACTGCCTGGAGTTTCTTGTTCAGGTCTTCCCGCTTTGCAAGGAGGTCATCCAGTTCTATCTGCCCGAGGATGTCACGAAGCGTTGTCTGACCCAGCAGGCTTGTGGCTATCCTGTAGTTCTCTACCTTTGTAATAGCATTCATAGGTTCAACGACGCGGTAGTAAATGACTGCATCAACATCCACGCTCACGTTATCCCTTGTGATGATGGTCTGCTTCGGCACATCGATCGTGATTATCCTCAGGTCCACTTTTACTGGTTGGTCCACAATGGGGATTATAAGGAATATTCCAGGACCTTTTGCCCCCATTAGCCTCCCCATCCTGAAAATCACGACTCGTTCATATTCTCTAACTACTTTGATTGCTTGTGCAAGTATTATTACTATTAAAATTAGTACGATTACTATTGATATTATATCTACCATGTAAACACCCATTTTTTAATGGGGGAGGGGATATAAATAGTTTGGTTATTTCCGAGACGGTTTCAATTGGTGTTGGCAAATTGAAACGATCCTAAAAAAATGAATATTACAAAAATTATACGTAGATTCGGGCGCAAAATAGAAATAACATGTCACTTATCTGAATAGTAATTTCATCATGGACTCAGTTACTAAACAATCAGGCTATCCAAAGGAGGTATTTTTCTTAGGAGCGGGGGCTTCTGTTTCTGGGCGTGTTCCAACTTTTGCTAATTTTCGTGATAAGGCGAATGAAGTTTTGTATAATATGAAACAAGAGGGAGGAAATCGGGATAGAATACCCTTATTTCAAAATGCCCTAAATTATTGGAATGAAAATTTTAATGATTATAATATCGAAGAGTATTATTCAGCTATTGAAATGGATGAGCAACTTAATCATAATAATTCCATTACTACTGAAAATCTGAAAGACTTTATTGGGCTTACAATTGATATATTGAGAAAGCCGCTAAATACACTATCGTACAAATACCTTGTCAAGTATAAAGTTGCAAAAGCAATTATCACAACTAATTGGGACATACTATTAGAACGTTCAATAACAGAACTTGAAGGAACTATTTTCGATAAAAATGCGTATATAAATTATATTGCAATACAATCCTGCGATGAGATAGACCCAAAAACATTGACTCCTATTATGTTATCGACTCCTATTATGAAATTACATGGGTCTTTAAATTGGTGCTATTGTAGTAAATGCGGGAATATATATTATTTTAATCAACCAATGTATGATGCCCTATACTCATTTGACAATGTGAAATGCCGAAAACATAAGGATATTAGATTGATGCCTTTTATAGTTCCACCTACTTTATCTAAACTTGAAAAACCAGAACCAAATGTAAAATCACCTTATTCCCAGCTAAGTTCTATTTGGTCTAAAGCAAGTGAATACCTTCGTTCATGTGAAAAAATCTATTTTATTGGATATTCTTTTCCAGAAACTGATGCACAAATGAGAATTTTTATTTCAAATGCTTTGAAAGAAAATAGTAACCTTAAAGAGATTATTATTGTTTCAAATCAGAAAAACGGTTACTCTAAAGTTGATTTTGAAGAAAGATATAATTCAATCCTTTCGAAAGCTAGAAGTAATCCAAAGTTAATATGTAACTATAATGGGTTTGAAGAATTTTGTAAGGATTTAGCTAAATAGAGAAACCCTTATCTGCTGTAGTTATTTTAGATATCTTTTTTAGAAATATTATGGATAATAAACGTAACTACAATCAACCATAACCCCGTATTAAAGTAAATATTGCACATCAGGATAACTCCAACGCCAATTGAAACAATCTCTCATTCCCTTCATTCTCATTTCCTGACCTTCTCCCCCACCACCACCTCATCCCCGAACCCGAACACATGCAGCGTCCTGTTCCCGCTCAGCCCCTCTTCAAGCCTAATTCTTAGCTCCCAGTATTTCTCAGGCTCAATATCAAAACGCAGAACCACTTTCCCGGCTTTTTCAGACTTTAAAATCTCTTTCATCTTCACAATATCCCTTTCAGTTTTACCCGAAACGCGGTATGTATCTTTAATGAACGGTGAAACGATAAGCCCTGAAGAAGTCAAAAGGGTGCGCTTCTCATCGCTTTTATAGAAGAAAACATCATTACCCGATTCTTTTATCGTCTGCGCAAGCTCATTTAAGAGTCCGGCTTTCACGACCGAAGGCTCAGGCTCATGCACATACTCGCGCAGCGTACCTGTTTCAATCAGCGGCGCATCAGAAGAGCAGAGTTTCGCCTCGCCCGGAAGAACAACCGCGCTTCTCTCGCATCTCTTGAGAGCACCAAAATAAAGAGTCAGCCTGTTCAATTGCCCGTTCAATGACAGGTATTCGTGCTCGCAATCAAGCGTTATCCGCGCCGGCGGCATCTGCGGCGGCGCATGGAAAGCAAGCTCGGGCGTGATATCAGAATACATTTTAAGTATTTCGGTGATTGGAGGCTCAAGGTTTTCAAGCGTGCGCTCTTTCTCAGATATTGGGCGCGCAGGGTCGGAAAAAACAATATCCGCATCGGAAACCTGCGCTTTTACGTTTTCGGAAAGCGCATCCCCGAGGATAAATTCGACATTATCGACATTGTACAATCTGCAATTTTCTTTTGCATATTCAAGTTTTTCAGGATTCCTCTCGACTGCATAGACCTTTTTACATTCTTTTGCAAAAAAAATGACCTGCCCCCCGATTCCGCAGCCGAGGTCTGCGATGATATCGGTTTTCAGCCTTTTTGCAATATACCTGGCAACGATTTCAGGAGTGGCAAGCTGTAACCCTTCAGCATTTGATGCAATCGGTTTTGTGAATTTAATAGTGCGTTTATCCCTCGTCATATTTTCATCATATTGGCTGGTTCATATTTATGTTATGTCCAAATGATTAGTTTCGTACAAAAACGAACATATTTATATTACGAAAACAATAACAAATCATGGATAAGAGCCCGACTACAGTAATCTTATTTACTGATAATGGAATGGTAGCTCTTGACAGTCCGGTTAAGTTAAAAATCCTGAAACTCCTTGAAAACGGCACAAAATCTTTTGATGAACTTGTTGAAAAATCCAATAAGGCAAAATCCACAATTTCGGTGCACTTACATGACCTTGAGGAATTGAACCTGATACAGGGAAAATCATTTCCTGATGATAAGCGCAAGAAATTTTTTATGTTGAATTCCCTTTACCTGGCATATTCAGAAACCCCTTTACGTAATCAATATAACTCGCATCTGGAAAATCTTGCTCTTTCGATATTGAATGGTGAATCATTCAGGGACAAACTTTTCTGCACATTCAGGTTCGGCATGGAAGCATTTGGGATTGACCCGAAACCGATATTGAAAAAAATGGGAATAGATATCGGTATTAAAATCGGGCCGGCTTTCAAGGCCGAAGATTGCGATGGGATTTTAGATGAACTTTCTGTTTTCTGGGAACACCATGAGCTCGGGGATATGACTTTTATTGACGCCGACAGGCCGACGCTGGTGGTCAGTAATTGCCATCATTGCAGTAAAATGCCAAATGTCGGGAAAACATTGTGCTCGATGGACGAGGGGATTATTGAAGGTGTTTTTACAAGCAAACTGGACCGCCACTGCCATGTCAAAGAAACTGAATGCTGCGGAACAGGGCATCATCACTGCAAATTCGTGGTTGAAAGACTGTAATAATGAATTTTCATGTGTCAACGGTTAAGAGTAATATTGTGATAGAACACGGATTTCACGGATGAAAACCTTTGAGAAAGGTTTATCAAACAAGGGGTATGCGAAGCATACCCCAACACTGCGCAAGCCGAAGTTTCGGCTTACGGATGCGCGCGGATACGAAATAAATCCGTGAAAATCCGTCTAAAAAACTTTAAGAAAGTTTTATCAAAAGAAGGGCATGCAAAAGCATGCCCTATACCGTGTAAACTGAGGTTTCAGTTTATCCGTGTCATCTGTGTTCTGTTTAAACTAAAACTCATAAAAAATCATTGGTTCTTTGGAAAACGACACATATCGAGCCAGTCAAACTCCTTAACCGATGACCAAAGAATGAATTTTAAAACTCCTTTCTTTTTTGTATGTTTGTTATCTTTGTCCTTTTCCTGGAGACCGCGGCGGC
>JAPZAO010000014.1 GCA_027460615.1 Candidatus Methanoperedens sp. | reverse complement strand
GTAACCCGAAACCGTCGATAGCGGGGGGCGAAGCCAGAGGAAGAAGTTTTGACTGTTGCCCGGCCCGCAGGTTCTACTGTGAAACCCCGTCCTGTGGGGCTAGTGTCGGTGCAAGGGCTTTCCTGAAGGAAGGTTTTTGTATCTTAATTGCGGACAAAGGTCTAGGCCCGGAAGGGAGCAAACCGCCCGTGAACAACTAACGCTCACGGGGGCGCGGGGCGGAGGCGAGCCTGCGGTCAACCGGACAGCGGAAGGGACTACGACCCGAGGCGTGCCCGCTACTTTTAATGATTAAAAAAAGGAGTTTTAATTTATTTTTACCTTCGCTTTGAAATAATGAGATAAACAATCATTAAAGAGATTATTATAGAGACAAAATCCAAATCAGCGGCATTCTTCTTGTCCTGGCCGACGACCGGTGGATCAGAAACTATAGTAAAGTTTACCTGATAAAATTCACCCCACCTGTTATCTCTCTCCATTGAATGGATATAAATTGTATGCGTCCCGGTTGAAATACCGCTTGTATTGATTTCTGTAACTAATCGTTCAACCTGTGAGTCAAAAACCCCGTCAATGGGTATAAGAGGTATTCCATGCCCCAGGCTGCCTGTTGTATCAATGAAGTATTCAGCAGATCTTATTTTCATTCCGATACCGCCTTCGGCTGTTGCGGTCAATTTCACCGATTCCCCGCTATTGATAACAGTCCGGGATAAATTAGCTTCACTTATGGAAGGCAGCATCTGGGGCCTGATAATCTCATGGGGCCTTGGCATGTGGCATAATTCGCAGGCAGAAAAGTATCCATGAGCTTCGTCGCTGAGATTTACTGCTCCATACGTCGGTTTATCCTGGTATGTATGACATGATGTGCAGTTCCTTGGTGTAACGTATGTGGGTGAATGCGTATTTGGTTCGGTTCCACCTGTGTGGCACGCCAGGCATGCCTTATCAATGCTATCTGACATATAGGCATTATCAGGCGCTGCTGCATTCAATATTGAATGTTTCCCAAGCCGCGATGAAATGGCATTGACCTCTGGAATTCTAAGGTTCTTTGAGGAATCATGACATCCCGCACAATCAACCCAATCTCTGGTATCAAAAAACAGGTTTGGACTGTGCAGGCTTTCAGGGATTTTTCCAAGCGTGAACCTGTCGCCGGGATGAAGCCAGCTGCTATTATACCCGAATTGAGTGGTGTTGGCTGTGGTTTTCAATACCTGTGTTGACAGGAGTTGCGAATCCTGGAGCACGATAAAGTCTTTCTGCCCCAGGAAAACGGTTGAAACATTTGCAGTGAGAATTGTCATATTGGTATCAGTGTACTCCTTGTACCTGACGCCATGCTCGTAAGTGAATACCGAGCCTGCACTCACCACATCATCCTCGACAGTAGCATTATTTATCATGAATTCCAGCCATGCCTGCCTGTCCGTACTGGATGCCTTGAATTTCAAAGAGTAATTGTCAGCTATCTGCCATATCTGCCTGTCTTCCAGATATTGCTGGAAATGAGGGACTGAAATAAATTTTCCCATTGTGCCGAGCTGGCTAAAGACATAATCTTCATCGTTTGAGTAAATTTTACTCATATTTTCTAATTTATGATCAAGTAAAACTCCGGTATAATAGATTATATCCCGCCCGGGATCCTTTGCTTCCCTGTCTATCACTTCATACCGTTCTTTTTCGTTAGAAAAACGGTACATGTGACAGGCAAAGCAGGCGCTGTTATTGTTTTCCTTTTCTGTATGTATTTTTCTTGGCCTGAATGCTTCGAGTGTGATAAAACTTTCTTTAGCGCCGGTAAAGATTGAGTTTATGCGCAACGTAACTGCAGGTGTCTTGAACGTTGCATTATCGATTGTGACCACTCTTTCGTAGGTATATGGGTTATTCTGGCCAACCATTGCCTGGTCCACTATCATGTCTTTATTCATGATCTGGATAAGGGCATCTCCTCTCAAAGCTGATATTTGTATTAATTTTAAGGAGTACCCCTCTCCAAGATAGACGGTCTGCCCTTCAAACAGGGTAAGATTGTTCTTTTCTCTATTCACCTCGATAGTACCTGTCCTGTCCTTATAAATCAGGGTGGCATTTCCCCAGTCTTCACTGTTGTCTTTATCGAGATGGCAATAAACGCAATTGAAAGAGTCGACTAAGTTGTCTTTTGAAGCATAATGCGATACGAGAGCAAGACTTGAATGGTTATCTTCTGTTACTAAACTGTTTATATGGCAGTTCTGGCATTGCTCTGTTGTTGTAATATTATAATTTGTAACGTTATTCGGGTTATTATTCAGGCTTGCGTTCTGGAAATGCGAATAAATCATTGTCTCGTTGTATTGTGACTGTGAAATCGAGTGGCAGTCATTGTCATTACAGTTCTTCGGGGTTTTGTATGTCAGCGGATGTCCCACAGGTTCAGAACCATCTCCGTGACACGCCCAGCACGCTTTGTTTATCGGATCCAGGAATGTGGAGTTGGTGGCGTTGCTGTTTAAGTTTGCATGTACTCCTTGTTTCATAGAAGACACCGTTATTCTCTTGTCCTGCGGCGCGCCGCTTCCGTTTATATCGTGGCAATTAATACAGTTGGCTCCGCTGCCTGCAGCCACATTGTGCATCAATCCGGTTATGTTCGTATCTGAGGTCAGGCTCCCGTGGCAGTTCTTGCAGGATGAATCATCTTTGTTTATACTGCTGTGGTTGAAATAAGCAGGATTACTCTGGTTTGCCCCATAGGTGGCATTTCCAGTAATCTCAGGCGGGACTAACAACGATTCATTTGTAAAGGTACTGACTGTATCGTTATAGGTCTTGGCTCCGCTTGAATACCCCTGCCAGTGGCATAAAGCACACCAGGAAGTGCTTGTTGAGATTGTAGAGTTTACCGTGTTGTTGCCATTAAACAGCGATGGTCTGCCTAGAGCAGTGGCGTTGTGCAGGGTTATGCCGTGGCAGTAGAGGCATGATAAATTCTGCGCGCTGGCATTGGGTCCGTTTTGCCAGTAACCCGGAGTTTGATTCCACTTTGTCCCATTGTTCGGGTCGTTGCTGTGTTCCAGTGGAACAGCGACCTGTGACGGGTTTCTGCCAGTGTAGAGACCTACTTTGGGATTTAGAGTGGCGTTATTAAGGGCAGGAAAGAACGAAGCATTCTGGTGGCAGTTTGTGCAATTGCCTGTTGCCGGGTTCGGATTACTTCTATTCAGGGTTATATACGAGGCGTTCTGGGAAAACACTTTTATGGCATGGGCATCCTGACTGTGGCAAAGGGTGCAGTTAACGCCGCCTGATGTGGTGTTGCTTGAGTTGTGCTCGGTGTAGCTTGAGTTTGGGTGGCAGGTTTTGCATTGGGAGTCCTCGGTAATGTTATTCGTATTAGCATACGACGGGTCGGGTTTGCTGATATTGTGCGCCGGACCGTGACATACAACGCATGGAACTGATGCAGTTAGACTATAATTCGTACCATTGTGTGCAGTGAGTGGGGTTTTCGTATCATAATTGTATGAATAAACTGAAATATTCGTTCCATTAACATTAATACCAGTTCCATTTGTTAAATTGGCCAGGGTGTTTATTTGTGTGAGGTTGTAATTGTACTGAGGATGGCAATCGTAACAGCTTTTTATCTTTGGAATGCCCGCTCCACCGCCAACCGTTAAATTAGCCCTTATGTAAATCCAGTTACCATGGCAGAAATCACATGAGCCGTTTTCGTTCCTGTGTACGTCATTTGTATAACCATATCCTGTGTTATTTGCTGAATATCCGGGGTGACAAATATAGCATCCTTTGTTATTATGGCTACTTCTTAAGTGTGCCGCTTCAGCAAATGTCTCGTCATTGCCGTAACCACCTGTATAGGGTGAATGCGGATAATTACCACCTGCAGTTGCATTATACCTAGTGCCGTTAATTGTACCTGTTAAATGACAATATGTCCTGCTACAAGTGTAAGTGACACCAGAAGCATTAATACCGGTAATATTATTTCCCCCATTTTTTATGCTCATATTCGTACTACCCCTCACGGCTGAATTGCTTGTATTATAGGCAGTTATAGTCCAATTGCCATAGTCAGGATCATTGGAAATATTAAAATCACCGCTCGCATTATATGAAACACTTGCCAAACCATTCTGTTGAGTCAGATTATATAAAGTCGCTTTTGGTGTACCGTTTGCATAGATCTCAAAAGTAATGTTTGTTCCGTTAACCGGCAATCCATTATTTAATAGCAAAGCAAAAGCGGTGAAATTTCCACTGAGATTAAAAGGATAGAGTGATGTCCTATTCCAGGGAGCGTAAATTGAGTATCTGTTGGTTGCGACTCGTATGGTCTCCGTGCCGCTCGCCCCCCCACAAGGAGTGAAAGCCACTACTATTACTAAAAACAAAAATAAAATTATAATAAATTGCTTTGGTATTTGCATTTTTTGTCCCCATGCTCTTTTTTGCTCTCACCCTCTTCATTCAAACAGCGTCTGCTATTTTAAAAAACGTTTTTCCTGTTTATTATATTGGTTTGTACCCTTAATTATAATTAATGGTAATTTGTGGCAAAGATAAGTTTAGAACGTTTGGTTTTTAACTATAATGCCAGTCCTGATTACTGTGTAATCCCCGTCACAATGTCTTTCTTGAAATCAAATACCGTCACGCACTCATCATTGTCGCAAATGTCAAGTCTTGATGTATCTTCAACAACACCGATATTTGCAGCCGTGTATCCTGCATTTTCAAAAAGCCGGATCACTTCGGATTCATTTTCTGGTTGTGACGTAACTATGAAACCGACGGCGGGATGAACCTTCAACCACTGCACAAAATCAATACCGTGCGGCGCGGGTATTTTTGAAAGGTCAACATGCGCTCCTTTTCCGCTTGTTTCAAGCAGCATGCCCAGCGTCCCGATTAATCCGGGATTGCTGATGTCCTTTCCGGCCGTGACAAGTTTTCTCTCTCCAAGCTCCTGCATCACCCTGTATTTTCCGCGCACTGCTTCCGGCTCTTTCATGGTCGTGGAATCAAAACTGTACGGCGAATTCGGGCCAGCTTTTCCGTCCATATCATAAGCAGCGATTATGGAATCTCCCGCTCCAGCTGTGCCACTTCTTATCTCGCAGCCCCTTTTCACCGTGCCAATAATTGCAACCGAGAGCGAAGTATAGGGTGTATCTGGATGCAGATGCCCGCCAACCATGGGAACGCCGAACTTGGCTATGCCGTCCCTTATTCCGCGAAGAAGCTCCTTGCATGCATGTTTATTATCAGATGAAAGGACGTTGACCATTGCGACCGGTCTTCCGCCCATTGCAGCTATATCATTAACATTGACGAGCACAGACGTGTATCCCGCCCACCACGGGCTGGCGTTCACAAGGCGTCCCCAGATGCCGTCGGCTGCAAACAGTATGTAATCCTCACCGCCAATATCGATGACAGCGGCGTCATCGCCGAAATCAACGACAGAATTTGAATATTCGGAACGCACGCTCTCGAAAATATTTATCAGGTCTGCGATGGGTTTTTTCCGTGTCACGCCTTCGAATTCACGGATTTCCTTAGCAATTCTCTGTAAGTCCATTATACTGACCACGCAGCTTGATTAATTATAGTTTTTGGGAGTTGGGGGAATAAGCCGCTATTACAATTTTCCTGTATGCGGCAAACCTGTCCTCCAGTATCGCTTCCCTTGCGCCCTTTACTATTGACTGGATAAAGTGCAGGTTATGAATGGACGCAAGCCGCAGCGCAAGAAGTTCAGATTCCTTAAAAAGATGATGCAGATATGCCCTTGAATAATTCTTACAGGTGTAGCACCCGCAATTCTCATCGACAGGCGCAAAATCCAGGGCGAATTTATTTCGCGCGATGTCGATACTCCCCTCCGAAGTCATGAGTGTCTGGTGCCTTGCATTCCTTGTCGGGAAAGCGCTGTCAAAAACATCAATGCCAGACTCGATTGCATTAATAATTTCAACAGGCGAACCCACTCCCATAAGGTAGCGCGGCTTATCCTCAGGGACAAGCGGGACGCTGTATTTCAGGACATCATTCATTATTTCCTTTGGCTCGCCGATTGAAAGCCCGCCTATCCCGTACCCGTCAAATTCCATCTCAACAAGTTCCTCTGCGCATTTTTTTCTAAGTTCTGCAAACGTCCCTCCCTGCAATATCGCAAAAAAAAGCTGGCCTTCGTTTTCTTCCACATCTCTGGCTGCCGCAGCCCACTTTATCGTCCGTTCCATGGAAGCCTCTACAACGCTGTATTCACTTACATACGCGGGGCAGTCATCCAGAATCATGGCAACGTCGCTTCCCAGTATTTTCTGGTTCTCAAGACATATTTCTGGAGTATAGGAGTATTTTTTTCCGTCACGCAGGTTTTTATAAGTTATTCCTTCATTCGTTATCTTGAAAGGGAAATCCTTGCGTATCATCTGGAAACCGCCGCTGTCCGTGAAAATAGCGCGTTCCCAGCTCATGAATTTATGCAACCCCCCGGCTCTTCGGATGACCT
>JAPZAO010000013.1 GCA_027460615.1 Candidatus Methanoperedens sp. | reverse complement strand
TATACAGCCTTTTGAACCGGCTTACAAAAGGCAGTGCAGAGACTAAATTTTTAAAGTGATTTAAATGGATAAAAAATTAGTAATACCAGGCGAATTCCTTTCAGACGATGTAAATCTTGCTGATGAGGGCACATATGTGGAAGAAGGCAAAGTATTCTCATCGGTTTTCGGTATCGCATCGTTGAAAAACCATGTCAGGGTCGTCCCGCTTTCGGGTAAATATATACCAAGACCCGGCGACATGATAATAGGCATAATAACCGAAGTCTCGTTTTCGAACTGGATTGTGGATATTCGCTCGCCCTATGAGGGTTTACTGCACATATCCGAATTCCCGAGAAGAATAGATAACACGGATATGGCAAAATATCTCAAGGTCGGGGATGCAATAATTACCCTTGTTACGGATGTCGATCCAACCATGAAAGTGGAATTGACCCTTAACGACCAGAGGCTCAGGCAGATTAAAGAAGGACGCATCATCGATGTAACCCCTTCCAAGGTCCCGAGGTTAATCGGGAGGAGCGGTTCGATGATTGCAATGCTGAAAAATGAGACTAATTGCAATATCTTTATCGGCCAGAATGGAAGGGTATGGATTACAGGGAAAGATAAGGATCTTGAACTTGCGGTGAAAGCAATCCTCAAGATTGAAAGAGAATCCCATGTTTCCGGCCTGACTGACAGGCTCACCAGGTTTTTAAAAGAAGAAAAAGACAAAAAGGAGAAAAAACCCGGAAAAGAACACGAGGATAAGGAAGAAACAAGAACAGAAGAGAAGATAGAAGACAAGACAGAAGAAAATGTTGAAGCAGTAGAGGAAGAAAAACAGCCGGAAGAGCATGAAAAAGCAGAAGAAAAAAAGTCGGGAGGAATTCTTGACGAACTGCTTGGCGATGAAAAATAATTGTATTTGATAAATAATAGAAGAGGAAGAAAGAGAAGAGGAATTTTATGAGTAAACCAGAAAAGTTAATTGAAAACGGTATTCGCCTTGACGGTAGAAAACCGGATGAAATAAGACCTATCAAAATCAAGGTGGGCGTTTTGAATAGAGCGGACGGCTCATGTTATTTTGAATTCGGCGGAAATAAGGTTATTGCAGCTGTTTACGGACCAAGAGAGGTTCACCCCCGGCACCAGCAAAAATCAACAAGCGCAGTTGTTCGGTACAGGTACAATATGGCGTCGTTCTCGGTTGAGGAACGAAAGCGCCCCGGGCCCGACAGGAGAAGTATTGAAGTATCGAAGGTCAGCAGGGAAGCGCTTGAACCTGTAATATTCGAAGAATATTTCCCCCGCTCTGCTATCGACATTTTTGTGGAAGTGCTCCAGGCAGATGCAGGAACACGGACGGCAGGGATTAACGCCGCATCAATCGCCCTTGCGGATGCAGGCATACCCATGAAAAGCCTTGTCTCAGCCTGTGCAGTGGGGAAAGTCGATGATACCCTTGTCCTTGACCTGAATAAAGATGAGGATAATTACGGACAGGCCGACATGCCCATAGCGATGACCCCTGACGGCAAGATTACCCTCCTGCAGATGGATGGACATCTTACCAGGGATGAATTCAAAGAAGGACTTGAGATGGCAAAATCGGGCTGCATGGCAATTGCCGAGATGCAGAAAGCTGCCCTTCTTGAGAAATATTCGGGACAAATCGGGGGTGATGCCATTGAGTAATGAGATAATGGCAGAACTTCGTAAAGATTATATCTACAATCTTATGATTAAAGGCGAGCGGGAAGACGGCAGGACATTTGACCAGTACAGGGACATCACGATAGATACCAATGTGATAGAAAAAGCTGAAGGGTCAGCCCGCGTGAGACTCGGGGATACACTTCTGGTAGTCGGCGTGAAAATCCAGCCAGGGACTCCATTCCCTGACACACCAGACCAGGGAGTAATCATTACCAATCTTGAACTTATCCCGCTGGCTTCACCGGTATTCGAATCAGGCCCACCACGGGAGGATGCCATAGAACTTGCAAGGGTTGTGGACAGGGGCATTCGCGAGTCGGGTGCTATTGACCTCTCCAAATTGTGCGTAACCCCTGGTGAGAAGGTATGGATGGTTTTCATTGATGTGCATGTGCTGGACGACGGCGGGAACATAATGGATGCTGCTTCCCTCGGTGCGATTGCAGCCCTCATGACCGCGAAACTGCCGGCAAAACGTTTCGACCTCGGTGAAGATACGCCCGTGCCAATCAGGGATGTGCCTGTTGCTGTCACGGCTGTCGAGGTCGGCGGTTCAATAATGCTTGACCCGTCGCTGAACGAGGAAAGCATAGCAGGAACGAAGCTGACCGTCATATCCAACCAGGATGGTTGCTTATCAGGTATGCAGAAGAGCGGTGTTCACCCGCTTACTACCGAACAGATAAATTATATAGTGGATAATGCAATTGAGAAGGCAAAAGAGCTAAGACAAAAATTCCTGGAGATATAATCATGGTTGAAACCACAGCAAAAGGAAAAAAATCAAGGTCAGCAGGCAGATTTGGTGTCAGGTACGGCACCAAAAACAGAAAACTTATCGCTGATATAGAAGAAAAAATGCATGCCGAGTACACATGTTCAAAATGCGGCGCAAAAAAAATCAAACGAACCGGAACAGGAATATGGCAGTGCACGAAATGCTTGCACACATTTGCAGGCGGCTCATATGTTCCTCAAACTGCAGCGCATACCACAGTCTTAAGAGCGGTGCAGGGCGAGAAAATCCTGCTTGAAGCAGCCAAAGCTGCCGGAAAATAAGGTAGTACATGGTCTATAAATGCACCCGGTGTAAAAGAGCGGTTGAGATTGATTACGAGTACAGCGGCGTCCGCTGCCCGTATTGTGGCCATCGAATCCTCATCAAGGAAAGACCGGTAATTGTCAAGCTGATAAAATCCGAATGATAATTACCACAGCGCGCAAACCAACTTCTAAAACACGAATATTCTGCAAGCATCTGAGTAAATTTACAGGTAAAGATTATCTTACCCGCGGGAAAACCAGCCTGTCAATGCTTGCCGACACCTCTTTTTTGGTGGTGGGCGAATCCAATGGTAACCCTGCCAGCTTTAATTTTTTTTTGAATAATGAATGTGTTCTTTCTATCCGTGCAAATGTTTCCCTTGATAAAGAGATTGATTTGCCCGGCGAGCCTGTAATCAAGGGGGATACGCCGCTGGCTTTTGCTTTGAGTAAAGCCACGGGTTTGCGGATGGGAGAAAGCGGGGAAAGGGTTATCCGCGTTAATGACAGGATTGAATTTATCGATAAGGGAATACCTTATATTATATTAAAAGTACTGGAAGCAAGAGGCGAGGGAATTGTTTGATATATTTAAGAAAAAGGAAATAAATTCCCTGAAATCGAGGATTACCGAACTTGAGGAAGAAAACAGGAAACTTGCCGTACAGCTTGAAAAAAAAGATGAAAAAACAAGAAAAACAGTTGCGACAAAACAGGAAGTTGACAGGGAACTAAATGAATCAACTCAGAAGATATCTGCCCTTGAAAAAGAACTTCAAAAACTTAAAGAAGGGACATCTTCGGAATTGAAATTCCGGTTCTCTGAAAGCTTAACAAGGCATAAACGTGATGAGGTTCTTTTCATGCTTGGTTCATTGCAGTCAAAAACCTCCACGATGATTACGATTTATCTTGCAAGGGATGAAACTCTTAAGAATATTACGCAAGAAAAAGATTT
The DNA here is from genome assembly GCA_027460615.1 of Candidatus Methanoperedens sp. GTDB lineage: Archaea > Halobacteriota > Methanosarcinia > Methanosarcinales > Methanoperedenaceae > Methanoperedens. Next base: position 2,943 of record JAPZAO010000013.1, on the reverse strand, counting down.
ACAAATCGACAATCAATCAGCAAGTCTAATCGAGAAGATCGAATCATCTACTGGCAAAACAATTTTTTATGATGCAAACGGAATTATCAGAACAGTGATAATCCCGTTTCTCCCTATTTCGCGCTCAGAATATGCTGTTGGGAAACAGTTTAATCTTGAACCACTGAAAAATAGTCTTGAATTTGATAAAATTTTGGTGCTTAATGCACATGCAGGCGAGACATTCGCGGGTATAGTTGAAGCCGAAACCATTGTTGAACATGATATCATAAGAAGCAGCGTTATGGGAAAGCACAAACAGGGGGGATGGAGCCAGAAACGTTTCCAGAGCCTTGTCGAGGAGGATGTAAGGCATCATGCGGATAAGGTGAGGACGGCGCTGTCAGGGATGATTGAAAAGCATAAGGATATACAATATATTATCGCGGGCGGTGAGGGAAAGTTAATAAAAATGATACTGGAAGGTTATGATTATCCTTTAATCATTAAAAGCATGGATGCTGTCGGTAATATCGAAAAGGTTCTCCAGGAAGCGACGAAGGCAAGATGGTACGGGATATGATATGCAAAAGCATATAAAGTATCATGCAAAAGATTGCCTGTATGGGTCAAAAAACGGGAATCAGGGTAAATGAAGAAATTTTAAAAAATACCACAAAGTGCAGAAAGGATTTTTCCTGTTTATCAGGCAAGAGAACAGATCTTTGCAAGGTTGAACTTAGTGTTAAAGATAAAATTCATTTTGTAAAATGTTTGAGCAATGAACCATGCGGTTATAAAATATCATTTGGCTATTCTTTTGTTTGTATGTGCCCTGTGAGGAAAGAACTCCATAACAGGTATAATATCTGAACTATACTTCTTCGCCCATCACCATATCTATCAATTTCTCTGCCCACATGAGCTTTTTCTTCTTAAGTGGAGTGACATTTACATCGTTAAAATCAAACCCGATTAACGTTATGGATTTCGCTCCCATTTCCCTGGCGAGAAACACGCTCCTGTCCCCGTCTGAAAATCCCCCGAAATTATAGACGTTCTTGAGGGGTTTTGACTGTGTCGTTCCGATGACCCTTTTAAGTCCTGGCACTTCTGCGCTCAATGCATCCATGTTATCTCCGTGGGCATGCACCACCATTATAGCGCCTTTTTCGTTTGCCAGGGCTTCATCATCCATATTCCCGTCAAGGTCCGTGACAATAATGCCGGGCGTGATACCCGCATTCAAAAGGATGCTCGTTGCACCGTCAGCTGCTATAACCACGTATTTTTTAAAATCAATATTTTTTAAATCATCCTTAAGCCGCGGCGCCTTGCCGCAAACAAGAACATCTTTTCCCTGAATCGCATTCCTGAGGACATCTATTTCCACAACGTCCGGGATTTTTTTTCGGGCTTTCATTTCAAGCATTTTGGAGAGCAGGCGCGCAGAACGCTCATCGTATAACCTGTCAAAATGCATATCCTCAAGGATTAAATTGTATATAGGCTCCCATTCTTCAAATTTCATACGGGAAAAATCATTATTCTGTCTTTCATACTTAAAAAAATCAGTCCGAGAGAAGTTTAAGTTCTTCTCTCAGCCTGTCAATCTGTTTTTAGTTGGTTGTCTAAAGGATTATTTCTATATCCAGTTCTTCTGCCAGTTCCTTGTAGCGGTTCCTGATGGTCACTTCGGTGATGCCTGCCACTTCGGCTACTTCGCGCTGCGTTCTCCTGTCGCCGCAAAGTATTGACGCGATGTATATCGCCGCTGCAGCCACACCGGTTGGGCCCCTGCCGCTTGTGAGTTCTTTTTCAGAAGCCTGCCTGAGTATCTCCACGGCTTTGGACTGGACTTCCCCGCGAAGGGTCAATCCTGAACAGAAACGTGGCACATAATCGATTGGCGACGTCGGGATCAATTTTAACCCGAGTTCTCTTGAGATGAACCTGTAGGTTCTTCCGATTTCTTTCCTGCTGACCCTTGAAACCTCGCCTATTTCATCAAGGGTTCTCGGGACATTGCACTGCCTGCACGCTGAATATAACGCTGCTGCTGCAACTCCCTCAATGCTTCGTCCACGGATAAGGTTCTTATCAACAGCTTTGCGATATACGACTGCGGCAGTTTCCCTTACGTTCTGGGATAAACCGAGAGCTGAAGCCATCCTGTCAAGTTCGGATAGTGCAAAAGCAAGATTCCTTTCTGTCGCATTGCTTACTCGGATGCGCCTCTGCCATTTCCTGAGCCTGTAAAGCTGAGCCCTGCTTTTTGAAGAAATGGATTTGCCGTATGAATCGCGGTTTCTCCAGTCTATCATTGTGGATAATCCTTTGTCATGAATCGTATAGGTCATGGGGGCGCCGACACGGGAGCGTTTCATTCTCTGGTCATGGTCAAAAGCCCGCCACTCAGGTCCCTGGTCTATAAAGTCCGCATCGACTACAAGTCCGCATTCATTACATACCAGTTCTGCCCTTTCATAATCATGGACAAGGGTATGACTCCCACACTCGGGGCACACAACTGTGGCCTTTTCAAACTGACCGAGTTTTTCCTTCTCCTTTTTCTGTTTGATACCTTCCCTTATTTTTTCACGTTCAGTTTTTTCAATTTCCTTTTCTTTCTCGATTTCTGCCATTTATTCACACCGTTCCTTCTAAGCCAAATAGACTCTTTCGTTTTTTAGATTCATTATCTCAGAGCCTTTAATTTCTTTGAATATCTTTATGGAAATGTAGGGATTTTTTTCCGGGCCGAAAAGTTCTTTTATCTTCCCGAGCTTCTTCATACTCTTTGTGACAACCATCGAATTAGGATTCAAATTACCTGTATCAAGTGTTTTATCCGGACGGACTATCAATAGATTATCGATAGTATGAAGAACAGTTCCCAATCTTTTCAATTTCGACCTCAAACGAAAGAGTTATATATTATTATATGTACTATTTAAACTTACC
>JAPZAO010000012.1 GCA_027460615.1 Candidatus Methanoperedens sp. | reverse complement strand
TCTCTGCTTTCGCTTGATATTGGCAGCTTTTTTTCTTATAGCGGCCTTTGGAAAACTGGTTGATATTGAGCGTTACTCGGTGCAAGCGGTTTACTTCTTTGTTATCCTGCCCATGTTTTTAGCTCGTCCTTTTGGACTGGCCTTGCCTTTCATTGCAATCAAACTGTCAAAAAAAAGCGGCCTTTTAAATCGTTACTCCCTGCCGATCAAATAGCTTCCCGCCACGATTACGATTAAGGCTACCACGCTTATGGGAATACTAAATGCATTCCTCACAGTTGCGCCTTCCACACCGCCAATTATTCCTATTGCGTACAGTACATAACCTGCCATTTTTTGACTACAACACATAATTCCATCTCATATTTGTATAGTGGTGTAGAAACTTACATATATATTTTTCCTTAAAAAATGAGAAAGTTTTAAATAGTATAGTGTATTATGATGCTTATTATCATGATGATGTGATGAGGAATTGGATCAGATAGCAATAACTTCCTACAACCTCATCGACTTCCATGATATCAATTCAAAAAGGTGGAAGAAAATATGCTAAGAAAAAATGTATCTATAAGTGATGCACATTTGAAGATGCTTGACCCGCTGCTTAAAAAACATCAGGGCAACCTTTCTGCGGCGATGAGAGACATAATAGATTTCACAGGCTTTGTTACCGAAAACATGGGAAGCCTTGAAACTGCAAAGGACCTTTTTAAAGAAAAGAACCATGCCATGGAACAGACACGCAACAGGATATACGGCGTAACAATCCCGCTTACAATGTTCAGGTGGCTTTTAACGAACAGGACATGTAATCTTCCACCGCTTAATGAGGCTGTCCAGCTCTTTGCACCGCATAATATCAATGTTTATGATATAAACAGCCTGAATAAAGTAATCAATGAGGAAATATCCTATCTTAACTGGCCAATCACGGTAAATATCGGAAGTGAAAGCAGCCATATTTCAATTCAAATTACAGGAATCGATCCTGAGATCAATAGTTTTTATGCCAATCTGATAGCCATATTCCTGGCAAATAACAAAACACCCCAGAAAATATGTAAATTATTGCAGTATCCGGCATCGATATACATGTTGTTTTCCGGTGCTTCGTCAAACGAAGATGCTGCACAATCTATATATGAGGTATTCAACGATAACGATAAAAATGCATTACGCGAACAAAATGATGTAATTCTGGTTAGCGCGTAATCATTTTTTTCTTTTTTGGTTTACAAATTTTATTGTGTTTTTGTTATTATAATATTCTAAACTTTTTTTCGCAATAATTTATTTTGTTTATGAATAAATTTGCATATAGCAGAAGCGCAAGGTACGCAACTATTCCCAGGAATATTTGCTCAACTCAATCTTGAATTATTCTCCGATATCTGATTATTTATAACCCCTCATCCGAAAAAAAGAATGCAAAAGGTGGTAAAATTGCAATCAGTTTCGGTTATGGGGGGTTCTTCCTTTACAATACTTTCATACGAATATAAGGGTGAGTGAGATAAAATGAGCATCAAGAAATCCCTCCATAAAGAAAATGACAACACCTGCTGATGCTGGAAAAAGTTAGAATACCTTGAATTTCGCAATAAGTATCAGTGTGGGAAATAATCTCACTACCCATTAAAAATATAATGAACATCAAAAGATGATAACAAAACCCACACCAGTTAATCTAATCTGACCAATGGCTGCCTTCATTCGAAATAAGGAAAAAATGTTAATGTAATGGGATTATGCCTATTAATTCCGTATTGGCATCCCTTTTTATATATTTAATCCACAGTCTCACTGAAGCTATAATATTTGTGAAAGGTAATCGCACCAATACTTATATTTGTGTGAGTTCAAGTCCAAATTGTATGATGCGGAAAAAATCAAAATCAATACTTATTGTAAACAGCGAACCCGATGTAGCTGGCCTTTTTGCAGAAATGCTACTCATGGATGTTGATAAGTACATAATTAATACCGCCTATCCAGGAAACGATTGTTTACTGGCGCTTGAAAGAGATATGCCTGATATGGTTCTTCTGGATATGGATTTCATGGATACGGATGGATGGGAACTGATTGAAAAAATAAAAGAGACTGGACCGGAAATTCCAGTTGTGGTCATTTCGTCAAAACCTCCCGGTATAGATGATTTCCTACGCCTTTCGATGGTATCCGACTATCTGGTGAAACCTGTGACCCTTGATGGTTTCCTGATGGCTGTCAAAGATGCCCTGGAAATCCCGGCTCTCCTTCAGAATTGCATTGAAAATGTCAGACACTGTAAAGGAAAAGAGGAAATAATGTATCTTGTATTCTCATTATTGAAACAGGGCATTGCAGACAGGAAACGATTTATCCTTATGCGGCAGCTTTATCCCGACAGGATACTTGAAAATGACCCCGGGACGAAACTTCTTCTTTATAATTTAAAGGATAAAATCGAAAAAACAACCAGGGAAATAGATTCCTTTAAAAATAATAAGGTCTTAATCGCCTGATTTCTCTTTTTTCAAGGTTTTTATAACGCAGACTTCACACGTTTTTCACAACTTTGTTTATATCCACGTATAAACACAAATTGGGTTAGAAGCAAGGAATGGCGTAATGACGCCACCTAAGTTTCGAAAAATATATGAAATATAATGGAGGCGTTATGAAAGCTAAAGGAATAAATTTAATAAAAAATGAAGACGCCGATGTTGGTATTGGCACGCTGATTATCTTCATTGCGATGGTACTTGTCGCAGCGGTAGCAGCAGCAGTGTTAATCCAGACATCCGGCGTGCTGCAGCAGAAGGCTCAGCAGACAGGCAAAGAAGCGACAGCGGAAGTGTCTTCCAACCTGAAAGTTGTATCGGTTGTCGGTAACGTAACCGGCGGAGCGATTGACAAACTGGACGTCTTGATAGAGGTATCGGCAGGTGGAAATCCTATCGATACAAATGCAAATAAACTTAAAGTGAAATATATCAATAGTAACAGCGCAGATTTCATAGTCCCCACCTATTCGGAAGACCGGAGTGTAGATGGAGATGGAACGGTTCTTTCATCCGGGGATCTTGGCAAATTAACTCTGACTCTTCCTAGTACTTTGGGTGTCAGGGAAACTGCCACTATCCAGATCATACCAGAAACAGGTACTATGGTAATAAAAGATATAGCAACCCCGGCAACATTTGCAGGAAAGACTCAGTATCAGTTATTCCCTTGAAGGAAATATTGGAAAAGGTGATAATATGAATAAACAAAAAAATAACATGTTAAAAAATGATACGGCAGATGTTGGTATTGGCACGCTGATTATTTTCATCGCTATGGTTCTTGTTGCGGCGGTAGCAGCAGCAGTGTTGATCCAGACATCAGGCGTATTGCAGCAAAAAGCCCAGCAGACCGGTAAGGAAGCAACTGCAGAAGTATCTTCCAATTTGAAGATAGTATCGGTCATCGGGAATCTCAACACAACCACAGATAAAATCCAAAACTTTACAGTAGCAGTAGAATTGACAGCAGGTGGAAACGATATGGATTTTGGCCAGGTCGTTATAAAATATATTGGTGACACTGGAACACCTGATACAATGAGAAATGGTTCAATTGCAAATAAAACAGTGTTTGTTTACAGTGATGAACGCATAATCGGAACAGCAAATGGTGTTCTTTCATCAGGTGAACTTGGAATAGTTACGATTGAACCAACTACCCCGCTGGCTGTCAGGGAAAAAGCCACTATTGAACTTATTCCTGAAACAGGCACAATGGTTCTCAAGGATATAGTAGCTCCTGCAACCTGGGGAACCAAAGAAAAAATTCAGTTATTCCCCTGAAAAGGGGAATTTTTTTCCTTTTATAAGAAGGAGTAAAATATGAAAGCAAACCGGAAATTCCTGATGGACAATGAAAGAGGTGATATAGGAGTCGGCACTTTGATCATATTCATCGCAATGGTGCTTGTAGCCGCAGTTGCTGCTACAGTATTGATATACACAACAGGTGCGCTTCAGCAGAAAGCCTCAAAAACAAGCAAAGAGGCAACACAGCAGATATCTACAAATATTATTGTAGAACAGGTATTAGGAAACAGGTCCTCTTCAGCAAGCGCTACCCTTGATCAAGGTTTGATAATCAGGGTCAAACCAGACGTGGGCACCACTTCGATTGACTTGAGGCAGATGATTATAACAGTCTGGGATAAAGATTCCCAGTACGATTTGAATTATTCGGATATTGATATAGTTGACAGCGCAACATTTACAGCCACAGTTGTGCGAGATGAGGATCATTCATTCAATTCATCGACGCCAGTGTTGAACAGCGGAGACCTTGTAAAAATCAATATTCCCGCTGATAGAATTTCGGGCATTCAACTTGCCACAAGGAAAACCTTCTGGGTAACATTGAACCTGGAACTGGGCTCGCCTGTGAATCTTGAAATAACCACACCCAACTCATTTGGTGTGAACAGGTATGTGATGTTGTATCCATAACAGCGGAGGATTAGATGGGTTTTTCAACCTCTGCTGTCGTGGTAATATTTGTCGCTTCGTTAATGTATATGGCTGCAATGTTTTACCCTCTGGCTCAGATGTCCCACCGTAATGTCTTAGAGGCTGAAAAAATTTCAAATGAACTCTGGAAAGAAAAATTGAATACAAAAATAGTTATTACGAATTGGGTGAGCGACAATATTACTGTTTATAATAATGGTTCCGTTGCCCTTAATTCCAGCAAGATTGATGTTGTCCTTGATGGGCAATTGAAACCATCGTCGTCTTATACGACAAATCCGGGGGGAATATGGCCGCCAAAAACTTCTATAAATGTAAATATCGGAGCGGCAAGCGGCAGCAGAGTTAAAATCATAGCTGCAAACGGTGCGTCAGATTATGCAGTTTCATAGGTGAATTTCATGGGAGCAGGAACATCAGCAACTCAAATGATATTTTTTATCACTTCCGTGATAATAGCCTTAGGCGTTGTGGGAGCCCTGTTCTTGAACGTCCAGTCCATCTCGACGGCAGCCACGGTGGGCAGCAAGACATTTTCCCAGCAGTTGAGGACTGACATCACTGTAATAAATGACCCGGAAATCATATCGAATTCCAGCGGGAATTATACCTTTTATGTAAAGAACACGGGGAAAGAAGACCTCTCTACACAATATATTACAGTTCTCATTGACGGCAGCCTTGTTCAGGACGGCAATCTTAATAAAACAATATTGAACAGCGATGCGGTTTGGATGCCCGGGGATGTTTTGCAAATAAATGCCACGGTTTCCATTGGCACCGGAAGCCATAGCCTGAGAGTGATTACAGAAAACGGAGTTGAAGACAGTTTTGAATTCAGGAGGTCATAAATATGGCAGGATATTCATTTTTACTTGACAGGGACGAATTGAACCAGATGCTTGGAGGAGGATTCCCCAAGGGTTCGCTTATAATGATTGACGGCCCAAGCGGAAGCGGAAAAAGCGCCCTGTGTGAGCGGTTCGCTTACGGTCTTCTTGATAATAAACACACGGTAACTTATATTTCAACACAATTAACAACAAAAAATTTCATCAGGCAGATGAACTCGCTGGATTACCCCATAGGGATAAGACTCTTAAAAGGAGAACTTTTGTATATCCCGGTCTTTCCACTGCTTAAGGAATCCACGCCCAGGATAGATTTCGTCCAGCGGCTTATGGGCGCCGAAGTGCTATTTGAAAAAAATATTATAATAATAGATACGCTTTCAGCGCTTGTCAGGTACAGCATTAACCAGGAGAAAAGCCTGGAACTTATTTCATTTTTCAAGAAACTGTCGGGCGTTCAAAAAACAATAATCCTTACAATAGATAGCACTGAAATGCCGCCCAATATTGTTACCGAATTTAAAGATGCGGCAGAGATTCTTATGACAATAAAGATGCGCCAGATGGGGTCAGAAATTCTCAGGACAGCCATGATAAATAAATATTCGCGTCCTGAAATCCAGGTTGGCGCCATGATAGGTTTTAAAGTCGAGGCGAAAAGCGGGGTAATGATCAACATTTCCGGAGTCTCCTGAAGAGGTGATATTTTCTGGATGATAAATTTGAAGAAGCTATTCAACGAAATCCCCATTTGAATGAATATGTGGAGAAATGCAAGAAAGAGAACGGGATTATGCCCGATTTCTTTGCAAAATTACCGCGGGATATTGTCGACATTCCCGTACCTTCCATAATTTATCCTGTGGGCGATCCGATATTTATTCATCTGAAAGGGGATAAGGCAACAAGGGAAATCCGATATATTGCAGTCGAGCCAGTACTATCTCCGGAAGAAAGTAAAAAATATCGTCTAATAATGGACTCTATTCTTGAAAAGGCGGCGGATGAAATTGTTCCGGAAAACGAAGAACAATTGAGAAAACTCATGATGTCGCTTTTTAATGATTCAATACAGGTCGAAGGTAAAATTTCACCGACAGGTTTCCTTGATAAGCTTCTCGGGGAAAAAGCAGTGTCCTTAAGCCAGGAGGAATTCGATAAAATATCCTATTTCCTGGACAGGGATATCATAGGCCAGGGTCCAATAGAGCCGGTGGTAAGGGATCCGTACCTTGAAGATATCCACAGCATAGGGGTTAGCGGTATTTTTATTGTACACAAAATCATGGGAATGCTTACCACCAACCTCACCTTTGGCACACAGGAAAACCTGAGCCGCTGGCTGCATACCA
>JAPZAO010000011.1 GCA_027460615.1 Candidatus Methanoperedens sp. | reverse complement strand
GGGTAAAGGGCAGGACCACCACCGCATCCAGGCCGGAGTCGGACAACAGCTGCAGCTTCTGGTCCGGGGTGGTAAGCAGCGGCAAATTGACTTCCGGCCGCAACACCTTGACGGGATGAGGGTTGAAGGTGATCGCCACGGCCTGTCCCCCCAGTTCCCGGGCCCGCTGGCACACCCGGGCCAGGATAGCCCGGTGCCCCAGGTGGACTCCGTCAAAATTGCCGATGGTGGCCACCGTCCGGGAAAAAGTCGCCTCCCCTGGGGGGAGATCATCATAAACCATCAACTCTTCGCCTTTCACAGTTCTGCCTTGACAATAATTATCGTGAAATTATATATTCAATACTTGGAAATTGCCAGAGTGAAGCATTGAGAGCTTTTCCCGGGCAACCGGCCGAAGTGGCGGAACTGGTAGACGCGCTGGGTTCAGGGTCCAGTAGGGGTTTCCCTGTCGGGGTTCAAATCCCCGCTTCGGCACCATCTAGATAAAAAGAGGCGTGATCCCAAAGGATTACGCCTTCTGTTTTTGGTGTTTTCCCCGCCCAGTCCCCGGTTCTTTTTTGCAATCGTCCGGGTCGCCGCCGCCAGCTTACCCCTGCTCTTGTTCTGAGCAAAAGTCAAAAAATATTTCTCGGGCGCGCCGGATTTCGGTTTGGCGCGGGTTTTTCTTGATAGAAACGAGCGCCGGGCCCCCGCTTTCCCTTTCATCCATGAGGAGTTAACCGATGTGCGGCCGACCCAACATCCTCTTGCTTTTTCTGCTTATCGGCCTCGCGGCAAACATGCAGCCATGCCAAGCCGAGGCCGCGCCGGTTGATTTTCGGGCCCTCAGCCTGGATGACTGCCTGGCCCTGGCCCGGCAGTATAATCCGGTGCTGGCCGCCAGCCGGGAGAAAGTCCAGGAGTTGGTGTCGGATTACCAGGCGGCCCGGTCCAAGTTTTTCCCGCGCCTGGTGCTGCTGTCCTATTATGACCGGCAGCCGCCCAACCGATTCCCGCCGTCAGGCAACCCCGGCCCGTTCAGGATATTTTCGGCGTGAAGAGGGGTATTCCATCTGGTTTCTTACACGTCTCACAAATACACCCCTGCTTTAGCAGTGAGGCTCATGGAAAATCAGGCAGGATCCATCTGCCTGTTTCTCCGACCTGCAATATCCAGTGCAAATTTTGCAGGCGAAGCTTCAATAAAACCGAGAACCGACCTGGCGTGACCTCCAGTGTATTATCACCAGAAGATGCAGTGGAAATTCTGGGTAAAGCGCTACGTCTTTGTCCTGAGATCACAGTGGCAGGCATCGCAGGACCAGGCGATCCGCTTGCTTCTGATTATGCCCTGCGTACATTCGAATTAATAGGTGGAGCATATCCTGATATGATAAAATGCTTAAGCACCAATGGGCTTCTTCTTCCTGATAAAGCAGAAAAAATAGTAGAGGTTGGAGTGAGAACCTTGACAGTAACTGTTAATGCAGTCCAGCCAGAAATACTTTCTAAACTCTGCACCGGTATAATAGTAAATAACAGGTTGCTTCAAGGAGTTGAGGCCGCAAAACATCTCATCGACGCACAGCTTACCGGCATTAAAAAAGTTACAAGCCTTGGGGCAGTTGTGAAGGTCAATATCGTGCTGGCAGTAGGGATAAACGACCAGCATATTAGCGAGATATCAGAAGCTGTAGCAAGAGCAGGAGCGTCTATGGTAAATATAATCCCTCTTATTCCGCAAAATGAAATGAGTGATCATACTCCACCAGATTGCGATGAGTTGCAGCATGCCAGGGAAGCTGCAGAGAAATATCTTAAGGTATTTAAGCACTGTAAGCAGTGCCGTGCAGATGCTGTGGGTATCCCTGGAGTGAGCGAGTTCAGGCACATGCTTTATGGCGATACTCCACTGGCGTTTTCTCATGGATAAAAGGAGGATGCAAGATGAAAGTGGCAGTTGTTTCAAGTGATGGCAAGGTTATCAACCAGCATTTCGGGAAAGCTTCCCGGTTTTTGATATTTGAGGTTGATGATGGGAAAATACGATTTATCGAAGAAAGGGTAAATATACCGGTATGCGGTTCAGCCGAAAATGGTCACTCAGATAATGCATTGGGCAGTGCCATCTCCCTGATCTCAGACTGCAAAGCAGTGCTCTGCGCCAGGATCGGGGACGGCGCAGAAGAGGAATTAAGAAAGAGTGGGATCAGACCAATTGAAGCGCCTTATTTCATTGATGATGCTTTAAAAAAATATGAAAGGTGGATATGATGAGCCGGAATTTAAAAAGAAAACATGTTAAGAATGTGATTAATATAAATGAATGTCAAAAGAGGAGATAATATTGGCTATAGTTCCAGAATTTGAGTTAGACGTTCGAGGAGAAAAATGCCCTTATCCTCTTATCAGGACCCAGCACGAGATCGAAAAGGTGCCAAAAGGCGCAGTACTCGAAGTTATAGCCAACGACCCTGAAGCCTGGCAGAATATTGATGTATGGCTGACCAATTCGGGTCATGAGTTCATCGATGTTGTGATTAGAAAAGGGGTATATCACATTTTTATAAGGAAAGTGTGATAGAGCGAAATAAAGCATTAAAGGATGTATATGTTTAGGTAAGCCAGAGTCCGGACTCGAACCGGAATGGAATCGCTCTGCAGGCGATTGCGTAGCCGCTCCGCCACCCTGGCACTCAATATAAAAAGCGCATAACCAAAATATAAAAAATAGGAAGTGGTTATCCAGTCGGCACCCCCGGGGCATTATTCAGCCCGTACAGGCTCTGGCGTGCATCCTGGAAATAGAAGCGCTCCTGCAATACTTTTTCTTCTTTCAGCCGATTCAGGGCATAACGCACTGTCCTGGCTGGAAGATAGGTTTGCTTGGCAATATCTTTCTGTGTTAAAAAGCCGCTCGATTCAAGCACTTTAAAAACAAGTTTTGCTGATGGCGGTAAATGATCTATCCTTATCGGTTCAATCTGTAAGCCATTATTGGCAAAGACGATTCCTTCTTAAATTCATTTTAAAATTCTCTAAGTTAAACTTGGATTTAACCTTTATAAACTTATTTATTGGAGCAATTATTGTCATAATTGATCTGATTTTTTATGAAGTGAAAAAAATAGGAGGCGAAATGCGACCCCAGGCACATTCCACTTTTGCCGTGATTGGCATACGCTAATAACCATGCATAGTTATTAAAATCTCATAAATCGGCTTTTTCTTCCGGAACCATTCTATTACTGGAATATAATAGGAAAAAGTTGCCTTTTTCCTCACTTTGCCCCGAATCCTCCGCGCAGGAAGCGCCGCAGGTCTTCTTCATCTATATTTTCGACGTTTTCGTTTACATCATCGTTTATTTCTTCTTTTTCATAATCCATATTTACCTCGAATTGGGAAAAGGAGCGCAAATGGATAGGATAAAAGTGCCCCTTTTTCTTTTGTCATTTTAACAGCGCCTCTTCTATGGCAAAAGCATCCATGCCGCAGTCCACGCATGATACCATGGCAATTCCTTTGATGAAATCAGCGTTTGTTATCGGTATTGCATGCTTGCAGTTGGGGCATTTTTACTGTCTGGTCGAGGTCATATAAGCCACCAGACAGTATCATGCATCCGGACATTGTCCGCGCTTTTAAAAGATGCTCTCTTCTTAACTTTTACCGGTTCAGGGTTGGCATCCCTTTTACCTTTACTGTATTCTGTTCCAGGGGCAAAGTAAACCCCTTCTATTTTCTTGATTTGTCATTTTAACACCAAGAATTCCATAGTTTTCATACATATTCAAATCACGTAAACAGGCTACATTTGATAACTATATGCGGTTTTCAGGAACAAAAGGGCAATAATTACCTGGAACTTCAGCATTTAATTTGATATAAACACTGTCTGGCATCCTGGAAATATTCATGCTCTTCCAAAACATCTTCATCTTTTAACCTGCTCAATGCATAACGCACCGTTCTTGTAGGAAGACGGCTAAGTTTCGATATCTCTTTTTGTGTCAAAGACCCATGGTTTTCAAGTATATTGAGAATAAGTTTCATCGACGGTGAGAAACCTTCGATCTTAGCAGAACTGTAGTTTTCTAATCCTTTACCTGTACGATTATTAACCGGTAAATTCAACCCATTACCTGAAAAAACATCCCTCATAGTTCATCACTGAAAATATCTTATGAAGAGTATAGGTATAAGTTTAAGTTATTCGGCAATTGTTGTCTCAATAATTCCGGTTTTGATTAAATTGTGACAAAACCTGCCTGTATATTCAGGGATATATATCATCTTTTTATATAGAGAGGATGTGAAAAATATGTTCAATCAAAGAAGGGATCGTCTTTGCCGTCCATAAAAAATGGAATGGTGAAGTATCTGATATAGACGAGGGTACTGAGGAAATACAAGAAGCATCGGGGTATGAAAATTATGCAAAGGACAGGTTGGGGAAACCGGAATACCGGCGCATGCGAATAAGTCTTGAAAGACTGGCTCACACACTTGCAGTAATTGAAACAAGCTGGCAGCGTGCGGCCAGGCATCATGCGCTTCGGGAACTTGAAAACGTACTCATCCGGCAGCATGAAGTTGAGATTGATGCAGAGAATATCGAAGATGTATTCCTGCGCGGATACATCTATGAGCAGCTCGATATTGTTGCCGCAGCAAGACGTTCTCTGGCTGAAGAAATCAGGTGGGATATAGAATCCAGTAAGAAAACCTGGGAATAATATGAATGAGAGTGATATTTTTGTTCGGAAATCTGCCAATTACCGGGTCTGGGTAGATGAGGCTGGGGTGGGGCGCATCCGGGTACTGAAGAGGATTAATTTCAAGACTCTTGTATCTCTTTTTGAGGAGCTTCACGGCGAGATAAAAAAGAGAATTGCAGGGAATCCAGGAAAAGTCCATATTATTTTTTATATATCCAAATCCCTCTACGATGAAATGTCTGTCAATGCAAAAGAATTCCTGGGATTCTGCCAGTCCTGCATGGGCATCAAGTTCGAGCTTGTTTTGATAGGGATGTAAAACGATGCACTGTTTGATTTATTGTGCATTCCTTTGGAATAATTGTGTCAACATCTGCCTCTTTCTGTAATTATATATGTTTGCCGGTATTATCTTTCAATTGCGATTGATATGATTGAAGAAATATGTAACCAGTCCAGAATAAATAACTCCTGCCGGATGAAGGTTGAAAATAGAAAACCCGGAAATGATATCGAGTTTGATAAGATTGTTAAATTCCTGAATGACCAGAAAGCAGTGATGGATTATGCAGGTTTGAATTAGTTTCATGCTTTGCCGCATTTATTCGTTTCTCGTAACCTTTGCAGCAATTGATGTCTTTTCCTCCATATTTATATGTAAGTATTCCCTTTTAATCTAGGAACTCTAATGATTTTAGTTCCGGAGGGATAAAATGGCAGATATAGATTGGTCATCGCTGTGGAAAAAGGAAGACTGGTGGGCAGTATGGATCGGGCTGGCAATATTCGCCCTGTCACTTCCTTCGTACCTCGGCATATTTCCGCTTGGATGGATTCCAACGGCGAAGCCCTGGTCAGACATTGGTCAGGCTCTTGCGACAAAGATGTTCAACCCATGGATTGGTCTTGTCGCCAGCTTCTTCTTCCTTGCCATATTGCTGACACCGGCTTTGAAATTTAACGGAGTCAAACCCAGAGATTGGTTCAAAGGATTCTTTGTGATATTCTTCACCGCCTGGGCGATATGGATACTTTCGAATTATGCTCCACTGGTAAAGATTGTAGGAAGTGCCGAGGTTGGATTCATAGTGGCTTTGTTAGTCGGAATAGTGGTTACAAACGTGACACAACTGCCGTCGTGGTTGAAAGATTCAGCCAGGGGCGAACTCTTCATCAAGACAGCCATAGTACTCCTGGGCGCCAAGATTTTGCTCACGTCTTTTGTCACAAGTGCCCCGGGTATGCTGGCTGCAGCCCTCCTGTCGTTCCCGGTAGTATGGATCATCGCCTTTCTCATTTCAAGAAAGATGGGGCTTGACCGGGACTTTGCAGCAACCCTTTCTTCAGGTGTCGGCGTCTGCGGGGTTTCAGCCGCCATAGCAACTGCCGCAGCAATCGATGCTCCCGCCATCTATGCAACCGTGATATCGTCGATAATTGTAATCTTTGCGGCTGTAGAGATTGTCGTGATGCCTTTCGTCGCAGCTTATGTCTTTCCTACACATGCGACGGCGGCAGGGGTGTGGATGGGCCTCTCAGTTAAAACCGATGGGGCAGCTTCAGCCAGCGGGTCCATAGTTGACGGACTCCTGAATGCTAATGGAGCGGCGCTGAATTCTGCTGTGATGACTAAAGTAATGATCGATGTATGGATCGGCGTGATTGCATTCTTGCTCGCCGCTGTGTGGGCGTACAGGTTCGGGAAGACGGGTGCGAATGCAAGTCCGAGAGTCCTGTGGTACAGATTTCCCAAATTCGTCCTTGGGTATATTGCGACCAGCGCGGTGTTATCGGCGATTGCCTTCACATATCCTTCTGTTGCTGCCGGTGCAAAGGCAGTCGCACCTGTAGTGACATTCGGAACCGATCCCAATTGTTCTCGCACGAAGCAAGGCGCTTACCGGCGTGTCATCGGGATCCGTCATCCTGTAGTCCTGGTGAAACGCGGTAACATGCCAGGGAATATCGGGGGACACCGAGCCGATGAACTTTGCGATCTCTGTCAGCTCATCGTTCGAGTCGTTGAAGCCGGGTAT
>JAPZAO010000010.1 GCA_027460615.1 Candidatus Methanoperedens sp. | reverse complement strand
TATATCTGATAATATGAGCGAATCTGATTTACTCAAACCTAACGCTTGTGCCACGGAATCAGAAAGTGTTAAGGTATCAGTTCTATTTAATCCAATCGTTTTGGCCAATGCATCTGATAATGTTGATGCGTCAATTTTGTTTAATCCAACAATTTTCACCGTACTTGCAGCCATTTTCTGTGTTTTTATTGGTTTTATACTGCTACGGCAAGACAAAAGTATTCTCGGGAACATTAACGGTATAAGTACTGTTTCCTCCATATTTATGATGACCACCGCGGCTTCCATAGGCGGGCTTTCATATTTTGCCTTTGCGGAAATCCCGGCAATGAATACATGGATAATTTCAACCGTAGCCGACCAGACCGTATGGCTTGCCTCGGTTTTCGGGGTAACGATAACAAAACTTGACTGGAACCTGATTGCAGTCAATGGCTATAAGGTCGAAATAATCCTTGCCTGCACAGCAATAGAAAGCATAGCATTGTTTGTCGGGATAATCGCAAGTGCCAACGCCTCATTCAGGCGGCAGGCTACGGCATTTCTTGTCTCGGTCCCGGTAATATACGGATTGAATTTGATAAGAAATGTCTTTGTTGTCGATGCTTACGGGATGACATGGTTTGGCGACCCTGAAACAAGTTTCTATATCGCGCATACTGTAATAGCAAAAACAGGTTCACTCGTTGCGTTATTCGCAATCGCATATGTAGTTCTGAAATTACTTCCTGAAATCATCGACATGATTGACGGTATCATGAACCTTGTAAAGGGGGCTTTCAGGCATGCCGGCTAAAGGCTCCTTATCATGGATAGGCGGGATGATGCTGTTTACCCTCGCCGCGGGGTATATTTCGATGGGTTCCAAGGGATTGGTTTTTTATATATTGTTAATCGTATTCATTATCGGCGCAATACTGACGCTCTTTTTTTTCATATTCTTCCGCGACCCGGAACGTTGTTCACCCGGGGATGAGGATGATGCGGTTTCTCCAGCCGACGGAAGGGTGATATCCATACAAAACCAGAAAATCTGCATTTTCATGAATATCCATAATGTCCATGTGAACAGGGCGCCTCTTGCAGGTACGGTTACGAATATCGATTATAAGCCCGGCGGATATATACCTGCGTTCAATAAGGATTCGTTGGTGAACGAGAGAAACCATGTAGTGATAAATACCGATAGCGGTGTTCTTGAATTAACACAAATTGCCGGCGTCCTGACGCGGCGTATCGTCTCGTATATCAGCGTGGGAAGTCTTGTTAAAAGGGGAGAGCGCATCGGGATGATTCGTTTTGGCTCGCGTGTTGATGTAATAATCCCCGAAGGATATGTGTTTATCGTCAAACTGGATGACAAAGTGAAAGCCGGATGCACAATAATCGCCAGGAAAAAAGAGAAAATAACGGGACAATAAGGAAATAAGAATGGGACAAAACATCCTGAAACTAATAAAACCTGCAGATGTCATTACGCTTATTAATGCGCTTCTCGGGTTTGCCTCGATAATAATGACGGTCTGGGGACAGTTCGACTCCGCGCTTGTGCTTATCCTGATTGCAGTAATAGCAGATGGGGCAGACGGCGCAGTGGCGCGCTACTTTGGATTCGGGGTTCTCGGCGCAAATCTTGACTCGCTCGCGGATGTGATAGCTTTTGGTGTGGCGCCTGCGCTTTTAGCATTCGTTTTCCTTGTCCATACAGGATACATTGCAGGAGTTTTTTCCGGATTTTTCCTTGCCTGCGGAATACTGCGCCTTGCCAGGTTCAACGTCGCCGGGAAAAAGGACGGATTTGAAGGCATTCCCATAACGGCGGGAGGGTTTGTTGTGGCTCTTTTTCTTCTCATCAGGGATTATGTAGGGTATTTTGATTATGTTTTTATTCTTCTGCTCGTAATCTTATCTTTGCTTATGATAAGCAACATAGATTATCCCAAATTGAAAAAACCCGTTATCCTTGCGCCAATGTCGATAGTGCTTGTTTTTGATATAGCGGTTTTTTATATGGGTTATTCGGTTTTGGTAAAAGAAGCGTCATTGCTCCTGTTTATTATGATTTTTGCCTACATCCTGAGCCCGATTGGAAGGAGTTTTTATGCCAGAAGTAAATGAACGCGATATAGCAACGTTTGAAGCCGGTATCAAGCTCGGCGCGCTGTACCACCAGTTTGTGGGAACGCCGATAAATGTCGATACAGTTGACGGTCTTGAAAGAATAATAGAGGACAGCATCGGAGTCCAGCCTCATGTCAGAAGCGTGAGTGTTTCCATTGACCGAGGGATGGTCGAAAAAAAGCAGAATCCAAAGTTCGGGTACTGTGAGCTTGAAGGGCGGATGCTGCATGTGAGTTTGCAGGTTTTGTATAAAAATATCATAGCCACGGTTGAACTGGCGTATGATGAAACATTGGATTACCCGATGATGAGTGTTAAGAAGATTGAGGAAATGTAAGGTATTATGAGAGGCCTTAGGACATATATTCTAAAATATGGTAACTGAAATAAAAAATCAATATTATAAAAAATTTGATGAATTTCTTCAAACAAAACATGAGGTTATTTTAGAGAAATACGTAGATAAAATTGATTTGATTAAAGAAGTTATAGATTACTCGCTTCATTTGAGATATGTTATGAATGCAGTCTTTTTTGAGGAAGTCCAAAAAACGGGTAAAAAATTAGACGGTCCAACAGCTTTAATCCCATTTTTATATGACAAAAATAACCATTATCTGATAGCAGCTTATAAATTAGCAGTGTTCGGTTTAATTAATCCTTCTAATTCGATATTGAGAGCTATTTTTGAAGGAATAACTCAAATATATTTGCTTTATCTAACAAACAATGAGGCAGAGTTATATTATAAAAAACAATTGGGTTTGTTAACTCCCGTTGAGAAAAAAGAATTGAAAAATAAATATCATAACCTCAAACCACAAATGGTAAGAAATATCTTATATTGTGAATCAAAGAAAAAACAAATAGAAGATTTTTATTCCGTTATTTCAAACACCACACATCCAAGCATAATAGGTGCTATGGGTGATATCGGATTGGAAGATGAAATAATGAAGGATACGCTTGGCGGAATTCTAGCTTTAGGCTCAGCTAACATAATTGCATATTATGAAATATATTCGGATGATTTGGATAACAACTGTGAAATACCTAATGATTTATTATATAAAGTTTCTAAAGAATTGGACGGTTTTATGATTGACATCATTCCAAACAAACCAACCTATTCAGAAAAACTTAAAATTATGTTTAAGCCCCCTAATCAAACTTAATAATTATTTATTAATTTTAGGTAATTTTATTCTCAACTTCGTCCTTCTTGATTTGTTTCTCAGGGTCGCAATCTAAAGTGGACTATTCTTTGCTCCTGAATCATTTATCTTACCTTCCCATAAACATACGCCAGCACTGCGCCCATCACAATCACATCGAAAAGCCCTTTGAACAACCATGAAGCAATTATAGGAGCAGGCAAGCAAAACATAAAAGTGTTAAGAAACGATTAAGTCTCAATACATGCTTACCTTTCGCATAGTCCTCGTTGAACCTCTCTACAGCGGTAATGTCGGCTCGGTAGCCCGTGTAATGAAAAATTTCGGATTCAGCGAGCTTGTTCTCCTTAATCCATGCGAGCTTGATATGCCCGCCCGCGTGATGTCTGTGCATGCGTATGATATAATCGAGAACGCCAGGATTGAATTCACGCTAAAAGAGGCGCTTTCAGGCTCGAATACCGTTGTAGGCATGACAGGGCTTCACGGGAAAACCGATAACAAGCACTTCCGGATGCCTGCTTACAGTCCCGGGCAGTTAAAAAATAAACTCTCGGGAAAAGGCGGGGTGGTCTCGCTCGTCTTCGGGCGGGAGGACGCCGGTCTTAGTAATGATGAACTTGAAATATGCGATATCATCGTGAATATCCCCACAAGCCCCGAATATCCAAGTATGAACCTTTCACATGCCGTAGCTGTTGTGCTTTACGAATTAAGCGATATCGAGGGCGGAGAAAGGTATCTTGCAGACCATTCTGATGTTGAGCTTTTATATGAGCACATTGATGAAGTACTCGATGATATCGAATACAAGGAACATAAGGAAGACAAGACAAAGCTTATGCTGCAGAGAATATTAGGACGGGCTGAACTGACAGGACGGGAAGTCCAGACCCTGCGCGGTGTGCTGCGCCGCATTCAGTGGAAATTGAGAACAGGTGAATATGGGAAATCCGATTAAATTCATACTCGGCTGCTTTTTCGGCACAAAACCAAAAATAGCTGAAAGCCAGCCCATCCTTCCTTCCGACCTTAAAGGCGACCTCAAGCGGGGCGAGTTCGTGCCTTATTTCATTGTGGCATCCATCGAGGTTGGAAACACAACCACCAAATGCATCCTGACAGCCACGAATATGATGGACGGGCGCACGCGTCTTTTGAACAAGACCGTGAAAATGACACGCGACGTGAGGAAACCCAAACCGAATGAGAGGATTTTCGGCACAACCTTGAGCGGCGTGTCACTCACGCGGGAATCGATATCTGAACTTGTCCGTGATACACTCCTCGAATCGCACGAGGCTGTCCATCTTGATATAACAACAGACCTTGATTTTGCGGTGAGGTCAACGGGCGTTGTGGCTGGATTCTCATCGCCGCATGAAGTCGGGGAATTCATAAAAGCGCTTGCTGACGGCTGTCTTATTGCAGGTATCCCGCCAAAAAAGATGGTGCCTGCCATGTCTATTGATAACATACCTGTAAAATTCAAAGACCATACTCTTATTGATAAGATTGTATTTACAGGCGCCGTGGGAGGCGTGCTCCCGCCTGTAGGCTCAACAGGCGTGGAAATCGTGGCAAACGAAATGGAAGGGGAACTTTCAACAGCAGGTATCAAGGAAGGAGCAAAATGGGCTGGTGTGGATTTCAGGAACCCTGTTTTTTCAATGGACTTCGGGACTACGCTTAAAGGGCGGATTACCAATAGCGATATACCGTATGCCAGGACTATCGCAAACCTGTGCGGTTATGCGGGCGCGATTCCCGATGCCGTTATAAAAGGCACCGGGCTTGTGGATAAAAGATACGGCGCAGCACTTGATTTATTCCATGACACAAAAGAACGGACTATATGGCTTACAAAAAGCGGTGCCATTGAAAAATACGCACAGGATATTCATGCGCTGATAACTATTGAAGTCGTGCCGGAAAACAGGGAAAGGTACGGAAGCGTGCCTGTTGACCCGGCGGCAGCGAAGGAAATAGGCGTTACACTTATCGGATGCGATGTGGGCGTGAACGGAAGCCTTATGCCAGAACTGACAGATATTGGTTCGGAAATATACTCAAAGCACGGATTAAAAACAATGTTTGCTACACTTGATCTTGTCTCAGCTATGATGGTTGAAAGGCTCGTGAAACTTGGTGTGGATAATAACCTCATCACAGAAAAAACATCCATCGGATTAACGGGAAGAGCTGCAATCACAGGCTGTAAACCTCACCTGATCCTGAAAAGCATAGAAAAACTGGGGATTTTCAAAGAACCCAAAGACCACGTAGTGTTCGTGGATGACGGGCTGGCGCGGGGCGCGGCTGTGATGGCGCGCTGCATGAACTCGATGGGTGTCCCGAAAAACCCAATCGGGGGGATACGCGGCGGCGGGTGCGTCCTGAACCAGCGCATCGAATATTATAAGAAATCAAAGGAGAGGAATACATACGTCATCGGTTAAGCGAAAAAAATGGGATGGAACACGGATTCCACGGATAACACGGATTGGCACGGATGATAAAATATCCGTGGGTATCCGTCAAATCCGTGTCATCAGTGTTCTATTTCAATTAAGGATCGAGAATCATAACTGTCTTTCGAATTTCGAAAAACGATATGCATTAAATCAATCAAACTCCTTAGCCGATGACCAATGGAGAGGAACATAACATGAAGGCGCTTCTGTTGATGGGTTGTCCCGAACTGCCTGTGCAGACTGCGGCGGCATTGTATATCGCCAACAAATTGAATCTCGAAGGTTTTGAGGTGACAGCCGCGGGTAACAAGGCTGCTATAAGCCTGCTCCTTAACAGCGACCCTGAAAAACATTACATCAAAAAAGTGATGGACCTTGACAGGTGCATTGGCGCGCTTGCCGAGAAGAAAATGGAGATTGACCTGTGCTTTGTGTTCATACACAGCGACAGCGGCATATCGTATCTCGCCACAGTAAAATCCCTCTCAAAAGCAAAGACCGTGGCTGTCATTTTCGGGAAGGAAATCGAGCCGCTCATCGAGGCAAGCGGGGATTCGGTTATCATTGCGGCAAGGGCTGTGCATAATCCCACGCCGCTGCGGGCGCAAATCGACGGGGTGAAGTCATGGGCTGCGTTGAGGAAATGAATTATGAGATTCTGCTGCCCAACAGTTCTTTCAAGGAGTGCGCCGAGTACATAAAGAAGAATTTCAAGGAGATTTATTATGTCGAAGCGGGCTTTAAGATTTTTGATAATTATTTGGTAGGAGTGTCACCGATTCCGATAGCTGTGGATGGGGATTTTATCATCATGCCGTATGTGAAGCCCTGCCACGGATGTTTTGTGCTCCGGATTCCGGGGAAGGAGGAAGTGGAGAGGATGAGAAAGGGGAAGTGAATGGCTCAATTCAAGCAAATCATCCTCAAGCTTTTGCGCCGATGCCCTGCTGAACCGATAGAATAAATTAATATACTATCAGTATCCAATTAATACTGATACTAATTGA
>JAPZAO010000009.1 GCA_027460615.1 Candidatus Methanoperedens sp. | reverse complement strand
AAGCAGTGTCGGATACGCATCAGAAACTTCCGCGGTAGTGTTTCCGCCGAGAGGAATGACATTTGCCAAAGCGTTGACAACAACGACCAGAATAAACGCTAGGATGTTTACAGCCTTTAAATAGCTCGGGCGTCAGCAACCGCGTATTCCGTTTTGAGTATTTCAGGTATATCATTAAAAACTGCGGGAGTCTTAACTCATTCGTTTATAAAGGCAACATCCCTCAGCGCTTCACAAGGATGAAAGCTGTGGAAAGAACACTTCCCGGTGCGCTTCTTATGGATACGGGATTTGCAGCGATAAGGGGCGCCCTGTCCGTAGAGGATGCGAAAAAGCCTTCACTTGTTGTAAATATCGGCAACGGCCACACTCTTGCAGGCGTTGTGGATAACGGAGTTGTTCTTTCGTTGTTCGAGCATCACACGCATCAGATGACAGCAGGCAAGCTCGATGATTACCTCACGCACTTATGCAATGGAACGCTTGAATTCCAGGAAATATTCGATGATGGCGGGCATGGATGTTATATCAGGGAAACAGTCGGCTTTGAGAATATCGGTTCAATACTCGTGACAGGCCCGAACCGCAGCATCATGCGCCGCTCTCATCTGGACATAAGATTTGCCGCGCCTTACGGCGATATGATGCTTACAGGCTGTTTCGGTCTTATGGACGCTTACCTTAATAATATTGAAAATCAAAAAGGTCAGCCATGAAAAAGGAACTGTTAAAACCCATAATAAATGCGATATTTGCATTGTTTTTGATAATCCTGGTTAAAATTGTCGCAATGATCATGCTCAAAAAAGTCAGCGGTGTCAATGATCTTATCGACATTGCGCTATCCCTTGCAGTCGTAGTTGTGTTATTAAC
Source organism: Candidatus Methanoperedens sp. (assembly GCA_027460615.1). Lineage (GTDB taxonomy): Archaea > Halobacteriota > Methanosarcinia > Methanosarcinales > Methanoperedenaceae > Methanoperedens. The sequence continues at coordinate 5,942 of JAPZAO010000009.1, read as the reverse complement.
ATTCATGCAAGAGTTCAATAAACAGCTTGAGGTGTCATCACCGGAATTCCCGCAGTTTCGCTCGATAATCTCATGGCTAATATTTTTGCTTATTGTCCTGACTTTTTACGGGGCATTCAGCCCGTTCTTCGCCGGTTTGCCCTATGGCATATATTTCATAATATTTTTCATCCTGGCGCTTGTCCCGGTATATTTTCTGTGGAAAATCCTGTATAGGAATATGGATAAGATATCATCCCTTCTTGAGAACATTTCACTTGAAGAAAAAATCAGGTGTTCATGCGGCATGGAAAACCCGGAATCAGCCAAATTTTGCAACAGTTGCGGCTTGCCATTGCAGGAAAAAAGTAAATGAAAAGACATATCAGCTCTAAATATATTTAACTCCAGAAATATGCGCGAATTCATCCTCTATTCACGAACCGGAAGAACTGATCCAAGATTCCAGAATCTAAGGGAAGCGGGAAGGCTCGATGTCGTGTACCAGTCTATCCTGATGGCGCTATTCCGTTCTCATGCCATGCGCAGGGATGTGGTATTCCATGCAATTCTCAGCGGGCCTCCACATCCTCCTCTTGAGCTTGTGGTGGATGGGGAAAAATTAAGAGATGCCCGCACGGATGAACGCACCTGGGAAGACATCCTCAGGAAAGTCCTGTCAGGCAGGGAACATCCTGGCATCTCAATAAAAAAAAGCAGTCTGCAGCAGCTTGTAAAGGAGAAAAAGAATATCTTTGTTCTTGAAGAATCCGGCGAGAGCATAAGGACGATTGACCTTGGTGAAAACCCTGTCTTTGTATTGGGAGACCAGGTGGGTCTTCCGAAGAAGGATGAAGAGTTCGTTTTGAGATATGGCAAAAAAGTTTCGATAGGTGAAAAAGCATATCTGGCTTCTGCATGCATTTGCATCATTAATTATATTCTTGACCTGCGGGAATGTTTTTCAGGGGAAAATGAAGAAGCGAAGTAACTTTTTATGCCTTCATCTTTTCCACGCATCCTGAAATAACAGCAGGCACAGCCCCTATTGCAGTGCAGGTCTCAAGAGAAACGCCTTTTGCCGTTATATCCAGATGATACTGAGCGAGTTCAAATAATTTGTCGGGAAGACCCTTATGCCCGAGGCCGATAAGAAAAAGAAATGATTTCTTCTTGTTAATCAAGCCGGCAAGAGCGGGCAGTTGGAGCTGTTTTTCGCGGGCAGGGTGGGATGTGGTTACTACTATCGAACCGAACTGGGGCTGGAATCCTTTTTCGGGAAGGTCAAAAACGAAAAACTTTCCTTGCCTGAATAATTCTTTAAGATATTTCCCTGACTCTCCGATGGTGGTTTTATCTTTCACGAAATCCACAAGTTCTTCTGCGTTCATCTTGAAAGGATAATCAAAAAGAGCAAGATTGAAGCCGAAAGCGTATGCGATAGGAGCCGCCCTGGCAATACTCCGGTAATGCGCTTCGTGGAGCTTTATTTTGTCGTAGGTGTTTACGAGCCCGAGCGTAAGCATATGTGTTGTTACGAGGCGGCGGGATAAATAAGTTGGGTGACTGGTGGGGCTTGTCAGGAATCAGTATTTAATATGTCAACTTCGCCCCGCATTCAAGGCAGAACTTCTCGTTCGCTTCAACTTCCCTGCCGCATTCCGGGCATTTTCTTGCGCCGGCGCCGATGTTTGAGCGCTGGACTATGGAATCCTTGACCAGCGTGCCTATTTTATCGCCGATCTGGACGTTGTACTGCACTATGCTGTCGTCGATGTATTCTTTCACATTAACCCGCTTTTCTATCTCATCGAGCATGCCGTGGTAAAATCCGGTGAGCGCATCCTCCTTCTCAGCCCACGCCTTCAGTATGAGCTTCGACTTCCTTGCTCCTCCAACGACCTCAATCTGCGCTGCATAATGAAGCCCCTTCACACCTTCGCCATAGAACCTCGCAGTCCCGCTGAATACCTGGTTGGTGCGTGTAATTTTTGATGGAAGCGCAAAAAGGTTCAAATCTATTAATATTTCATGAATTCTATCAAATAATCCGTCTCCTCCCATAGGAATGTCGATGGTTGTTTCCTCAGCCTTAATTAGCCCCGATACAAGCTCTCTCCATTCCCCCTCTCTTATCTCTTTCCTTCGAAGCATAGGACAGATAATGCTCAGGGACTTTGGTTCAAGCTCGATATCGAGATGCTTCTTTGAGACCATATCATAATAATTTACTCTGCCTGAAACATTGCAATCTCCGCATTCTCCTGTAGGACGAATTTCGAATGTTGCGGTCTGGCTGGATTTTGGTTCAATAAGTGAAATTGTTTTTTCTTTTTCCCGTAGCATAAACACGTCCGGCACATAGAGATACACCTTGATATCGCCGATAGGTTCATTGGTATTGTTCTCTACTTTCACTTTGTATATTATTATGGCTCCCTTGTAGCCGAAGGCTGATTTGACATCTATGGTATTTCCTGAAGATGTCGGTACAGATTTTGGTTTAACTATAGACGGAGCCGGCTTTTTAATCTCCGGTTCTTTTGTTGGTGCAGCAATCGGTATTTTTTCAGGTTCTATCCCTGGTTCTTTTGTTGTTTTTTCTGTTAAAACAGATAATTTGAGTGATGGTTCTAATTCATTTGATTTCACCTGCTCTGCAACAGGTTCAACTTCAGAACGGATTTCTTCAGGTTCAGTTTTAAAAGTTCCAAATGCATTTATGATTCCATAACCTGATATGATAATTGCCTCAAATATTAACGTACCAAGTTCAGAATAAATTGAGACGATAAGCAATAAACCCCCTGCTATCAAAACAAGCTTTTTTCTCATTTCGGTTTGTTCTTCTTCAGATTTTGGTCCGATTACTTTTTCTTCAATTTTAAAGGATTCACCATATTTTCTTATAATAATCAAATTTATAATGCTCGGGATTGAGAGCAAAAATGCCGTGAAAAATGAACCGGGAATATCACTTTCATAATAAAACACATTATCCCACAAAACAAGTAAAAAAAGTGAAATAATATTGATATATGATAGGTACTTAGAGATATTATTATAAATAATTTGTACGATGATTATTATTGTTATTCCCCAATAAATCATGAGTATATTTTTATAAGTTTGAGAACTGTGCCCAAAATCATGATGGTACCAATCATTAAATAATAAGACTGATAAGCTCAAAAAAAGGACGTGCAGGAAAATCACAAGATAAAATAGCCATTTACTCAACAGCTTTTTCCCATTCATTGACTCTATTTTTGATGACATTGTTATTTAACCAGCTTATTGATTCAATTTCGCCCCGCACTCACTAAAGATTTTGACATCTCACCAGACCACCTCAACTTCCTTTGAGACCTTGATTTTTGTATCTTTTGTTATCAATTTAGCATCAAGAAGAATAGCTGTAGCAACGATTATCCTGTCGTGAAGCTCAGGAATTTTTTTTAATTCATGGCATTTCATGACAATGTCAATATCAAGAGGATGCAGAAGATAATTTGAACTATTTTGGATATTTTCAATAATATCAATGAATTCTATGTCAACCCTGTGCTTTTCTGTTATGAAGAGAGCCTCAGCAAGCACGGTGGTCGGGATAACAATATCGACTTCTCCTTTATCAGCTTTTTCAAAAACTCCCTGAGCTATTTTACTGAGTTTTTCATCATCAGTTAGATACCATAATAAAGCATGGGTGTCCGTAACAAAAATATCAGACATGGAATAATGACTTCTTCGCTTCATCGATTTCGTCCTCGGTTATTTTCAGTCCTTTCAGCATGCCCCGTAGCGCTACAATTTTTTTCCGAGCAGCGAAATTTTTCTTAAGACTCCGAAGTTCCTGCTCAATCCTTGTTATTTTGATATATGCTAATTTGCTTTTCATCTTCTGACCTCTATATTCGTTGTTATGCCTTTTGAACTATTTATTATTTATACACTCACAACTTCGCCCCGCATTCAAGGCAGAACTTCCCGTTCGCCTCAACTTCCCTGCCGCAGTTCGGGCATTTCCGCACGCTGGCGCCGATTGTGGAGCGCTGGACTACGGAATCTTTGACCAGCGTGCCTATTTTATCGCCGATGTGGACGTTGTACTGCACGATGTTGTCGTCGATATATTCTTTTACATTAATCCTCTTTTCTATCTCATCGAGTATGCCGTGGTAAAATCCGGTGAGTGCATCCTCTTTCTCAGCCCATGCTTTCAGGATGAGCTTTGATTTCTTTGCGCCGCCCACAACCTCGACCTGCGCAGCGTATTTTAAACCCTTTACTCCTTCGCCATAGAACCGCGCAACACCGTTGAAAAGTTTCTGGTTCTGTGTTATCTCCGGCTTATGCATATGCATGTGCATGTCCTTGATGATGCGGGATACCATTGTGAACAGCGCCTCGGCAGGCATATCTATTTCTTTTGTGCTCTCCTCTGTTTCAAGCAGATTGCTTACGATGTTATGCCAATCACTTTCGCTAATTTCCTTAACTTTCAGCATGGGGCAAACGATGCTTAGCATCTTGCTTTCTATATCGTTTTCTTTTGTCCTGTTGCTTGCAGTGTCGTAATATACAACTTTGCCTGATACCTCGCAGTCGCCGCACTCTCCTGTGGGACGAATATCGAAGGTTACGGTTTTGCTCTCACCGGGTTTGAGAAGCGCGAGGGATTTTTCTTTTTCTAATAGGAGGAACACATTCGGGACAAAGAGAGATGTCTTAATATCGGCTATAGGTACTGGAGAAGTATTTTCCACTTTGACTTTATATAAAATTGTGGCGCCTTTATAGCCGAAAGCAGATTTCACGTCGATTGTGCCTTTTTCTTCCAGCATTTTGGGAGGAGATTTTTTAGGTTGTTCTTTCAATTGCAAAGGAAGAGGCACACTTTCTAACTCATCTGATGGTGATATAACCTCTTGATTGTATTTTCTCCCCCTGCGTAATACTACAATTCCAAGTATCAATAAAATAACAGAACCGAATCCCAATAGAGGCGGCGGTATAATTTGATGAAGTGGTTTTTGAACGACTACTTGATTCCAGACAGTTCGTTGCTTAGGAACGTCTCGAAATTTTGTTACTTCGCGAGATTTTTGCACATCCCGATATTTTGTGACAGTTCTTTGTTTAGCTACATCCCGATAGTTTGTAAAAGTCTCAGTTATTGTTTTTGTTGGGATAGATACTATCTCAGAGGGGCAATACGATACTACAGTATTTGTGGTATATGTAAAATCTGACGATGATGAAGGTTGAATATAATTACTTATCGTTTGACCATCTTTAGTCCCATCAGGTAGAGTAAAACCTACCCATATTACGAAAGTCCCCCCTTCTGTATCAAGATTTTTGACTGAATATGTATTTTTCGCTGGGCTTAATATACTTCTTTGTACACATTCTGTATTGGCTATATTATATACTAAGTTTTTTGTGGTTTGCTTCGTATCTGCAAATGGCTCTTTTTCGTAATACGTCTCTGTTGTTGCATAAGGTTCTGAAACAGTATAATACTCGTTTTCTGTGTACGGCTCTTTTTCATAATAAGTTTCTGCTGAAGAAACCATTTCTTTTGTATTAATTGGTATAAGAAGAATTACACCAATCAGAATTACGATAAAAACCGAGGTTATTACTTTCTTAAGAGTTCCCATCTTGCAACCTCCTCGTTGATAGTGTAACTGCACCTATCATAACTTCCCCCCGCATTCCCCGCAAAAACTCGCATACTTCGGCAGCGCAGCCCCACAGTGCGGGCACTTCTTAATCGCGCCTGCGCCGATTGTGGAGCGCCGGATTATGCTGCCATTTATAGTAATTGAGCCGGAACGCCCCACATCACTGGCGCGCTCCTTATCATCTTCCTCTTTATCATCTCCAGCCTTCTTCGCCTCTGCTTTCGCCTGTTTCAGGAGCCTTAATGCCTCAATCCCGCGCTTTGCCTCCTC
>JAPZAO010000008.1 GCA_027460615.1 Candidatus Methanoperedens sp. | reverse complement strand
GCTGTACTCCCAGCCGGATCATCAGCTCCGAGCAAGCAATCGCTGAAGCTCCTGCCCCAGAAACGACGATCCTGATCTCATCGATGCGCTTACCGATCAGCTCAAGGGTATTGAGCAGGGCTGCGCTAGAGATGATTGCCGTGCCGTGCTGATCATCGTGGAAGACCGGGATATCCAGCATCCCCTTCAGCGTCTCTTCCACCTGGAAGCACTCCGGCGCTTTGATATCTTCCAGGTTGATCCCGCCGAAGGTCGGTGCGATCGCCGCCACCACGCGGATCAGCTCCTCGGGGTCGTGCGTATTGACCTCAATATCGAACACATCCACATCCGCGAACTTCTTGAACAGCACACCTTTGCCTTCCATTACGGGCTTGCTCGCCAGCGCCCCGCGGTCGCCCAACCCCAGGATGGCTGTCCCATTCGTGACCACCGCCACCAGGTTGCCCTTCGAGGTATATTCGTAAGCGCTTTCGGGGTCCTTTTCGATCTCCAACACCGGTTCCGCTACCCCCGGCGTATAGGCCAGGCCCAGGTCGCGCTGTGTCTCCATTGGCTTGGTAGGCACAACTGCCACCTTACCCGGCTTGCCGCCCAGGTGGTGGTATTCAAGCGCATCTTCGCGTGTGATTTTGATCATAATAAATCCTTTCTTCTGATATACCCATCCCCAGACTCCTAAAGCCTGGTTTTTTTACACGATATAGAAATAATTTACTTATTTTATCCGAGAAAAATCGGTTCTAGAGGGGATCTCATTTACTATTCATCATCCTGCACGATTGCCAGCCCCTGGTCGAGATCGGCGATCAAGTCTTCAGGATCTTCTATTTTTATTTACTCCCTTTCTTACCAGCCTGAACCTCATCTTCACCCGCATAGTTTACCAGAACCTGTAGGTTCGGGCTCTCAAAGTAGCGCATCCCACTTAAAAAAACTCCCAACAATCCGACAATTCATGTATAATGTATCCAGAAAGTAACATGTAGAACCCGCTGCGCGGTTTATTCCTCTTCATCTTTTTTTCCGCGTCGACCGGCTTTGCATAGACTGTTATCTCAGTGAGAGTTTTGGTTCGGTGAATTGACGCCTGCTCGCTGGCGGATTGGGTTATGATTATCGATTGGAAGAGCTTCCCTATAATCTGTTCGACCGCTGTTCGGCAGCCGGCAGGCTTATTGAAACCCCGTTCTGGATCCTTAAGGATAGAGAGCCCATAACGCTATCTTAAATCTTTAGCTATCCATTGAACACCATCAACTGGGATTAGCAACACCAGTTTATTTGCACAGCCGTGGCCTTGGCAGGATCACGGTTTATTCGTTTTGGAGGCTGTTGTTCGTCCCGATGAGTGGCCAGATCACCGCTCTCAAAGTTCAAACCCGCAATCCCAACCGCGTCAACGTTTACCTTGACGGGGATTTTGCCTTTGGGCTGGAGCGAATTACGGCTGCCTGGCTGAGAATCGGACAGGTGCTGAGCGATGAAAAAATCGCAGAGCTGAAGGAACACGATGAGCAGGAAGTGGTTTACCAAAAAGCGCTGCGCCTGCTGGAGCACCGCCCGCAAGCGGAAGAAGAGATCCGCCGCAAGCTGAAGGGGAAGGGAATTCCTGAGGAAGTAATCGGCGCTGTCCTCGAACGGCTGCGCCAGAACAACCTGGTCAACGATGATCAATTTGCCCAGGCCTGGGTGGAGAATCGCTCCGCCTTCCGCCCTCGCAGCCGCAAGGCGCTGCAGTACGAAATGCGTCAGAAAGGTGTCTCTCGCCCGGCTATCGAACAGGCCCTCGCCAATTTAGAGATCGATGAGCAGGACCTCGCCTACCAGGCTGCGCTGAAGCAGTCGCGTAAACTGAGCCATCTGGAGAAAGTGGATTTTCGGCGCAAGCTCTCCGGATTCCTGGCTCGCCGTGGCTTTGGATATGAAACCATTGCGCCAGTTGTTGAAAAAATTTGGATTGAACTGCATCATACAAATGAATAGAGGTAATAAAAATGAGAATTGAACCAATCCTAATGGGGCTGATTTTCGGCTTACTCGGTCTTGCACTGGGAGGCGTAATCGGATATGGCATCAAACACCTGCTCGTCCAGCGTACCGCCGAGAAGCATCGTGATGAAGCCACACAAATCTTGAACGCTGCCAGGGAAGAAGCGCAGAAACTCGAGCTGCAAGCCAAGGATAAAGCCTTGCAGATTCGCCAGGCGGCTGATGCTGAAGTGGGCCGCCGGCGCGCTGAGCTTACGAAAGAAGAAGACCGCCTTGGTAAACGGCGCGAGGAAATCGATATTCGCGCCGACCGCCTGGAAAAACGAGAGCAGACTTTGAACAAGCGCCAGTCAGCCGTAGATCGGCGCGCCAACGAAGTAGAAAAACTGCACGAACAAGAAATGGCGGAGCTGACTCGCATCTCGCAAATGACCCCCGAAGAAGCCCGCCAAATCCTCTTAGACGAAGTAGAAAAAGATGCTCGCTCCGATATGGCGCGCATCATCCGCCAGGTGGAGACGGAAGCTCGCGAAGAAGGCGACCGCCGGGCGCGCGGCCTCATCGCTACCGCCATCCAGCGCGTCGCCTCTGAGCACGTCGCCGAGGTTACCACCTCCACCGTCTCCATCCCTTCTGACGAGATGAAAGGTCGCATCATCGGTCGCAATGGTCGCAACATCCACGCCTTTGAACAGGCAGCCGGCGTCGACGTGATCGTTGACGACACGCCCGAAGCCGTCACGATCTCCTGCTTCGACCCCGTCCGCCGTGAAGTTGCCCGCCGCGCCCTCCAAAAATTGGTTGTCGATGGACGCATCCATCCCGCCCATGTTGAGAAGATCCTCAAGACGGAGCAGAAAGAAGTCGAGCGCATCATCAACGAGTCGGGCGAGCAGGCTGTTTTCGACGCGGGGGTCGCCGGTCTGCACCCCGAGATCATCAAGATGCTCGGTCGGTTAAAGTTCCGCACCTCTTACGGTCAGAACCAGCTCTCGCACGCCGTCGAAGTTGCCCAGCTGGCTAGCGTGATTGCCGCCGAGCTGGGCGCAGATGTCGAGGTCGCCAAAGCCGCTGGTCTCCTCCACGACCTGGGCAAAGCCATGGATCACAATGTCGAAGGCACGCATGCCATGCTCGGCGCTGAGTTCACCAAGCGTTTTGGTGTCAATCCTTTGGTCGTCAATGCCATCGCCGGGCATCACCACGAAGTCGAACAAGAGTCCGTCGAAGCCGTGATCGCTGAAGCCGCTGATGCCATCTCTGGCGCTCGACCAGGGGCACGTCGCGAGGGGCTCGAACAATACATCAAGCGTGTCAAAGCCCTCGAAGATATCGCCAATTCTTACAAGGGCGTCAACCAGAGCTATGCCCTCCAGGCTGGTCGTGAAGTGCGCATCTTCGTCAAGCCCGAAGAGATCGACGACCTCGATTCGATCCGCCTGGCGCGTGACATCGCCAAAAAGATCGAAGAGAGTATGCAGTATCCCGGACAGATCAAGGTCACCGTTATCCGCGAGACCCGCTCTGTCGATTACGCAAAATAAGCCTTCTCTAATCCCACCTTCGTCTCTGGTCCATGTCCCGAAAGCAAGCGTGTCTCATCTGGCAGGCTGAAGACCTGCTCGCGGATGCTGGTCATCAGCGTTTCATAATCCCCGCCTGGCAGGTCGGTCCGCCCGATCCCATTGCGAAAGATCACATCTCCACAAAAAGTCAGCCTCTCCCTCGCGCAGTAGAAGATGACATGTCCTTCCGTGTGCCCCGGTGTGTGCCTCACTTCGAACGCATACTGTCCCAATCGTAGTACTTGCCGGTGGGATAAAGTCACTGTCGGCTGAGGTCCCGGTTCAATCTGCAATCCAAACAGCGGCGCCCCGCCTTGCATCTGCCACAGCGGGAGTTCATCCGGGTGCAGAGCCACCTCAGGTGGAGGGTTGCAGCCGCGTACCACCGCCGCTGCCCCGCCGAAATGGTCGAAGTGGGCGTGCGTGACCCACACCTGCGTGATCTTCCAGCCGTGTTTCTGCGCTTCTTCCACGATCAATTCCCCCTCCCAGGCGGGATCGATCACCACCGCTTCCTTCGCCTCCGTGTCCCCCGCCAGATAAGCGTTTGTTTGCACAGGCCCCAGTACCAACGTCACGATATTGAGCATGCGCCAATTATACCCACTTCAGGACATGCATCACCCCCAATACCTGATAAGCATGACTGGAATCAAACTGCTTCCTATGTTAAACTGGGGGAAGACCTCAAACGACATGAACCCAGATTGGTTTAGAAGAGTTGCGATTACCCAGGCATACTATCAAAACACCAAACCACACGACCAACCGACCACACGACTGCTTGACTACATGACGAACCAAGGAGCCCCCATGCCCATCTATCCCCCCGAACCCTTCCGCATCAAGATGGTCGAGCCCATCCGCCTCATCGATCGTGAGGCGCGTGAAAAAGCCCTCAGGCAAGCTGGCTTCAACGTATTCGGACTGCGTGCCGAAGACGTCTTCATCGACCTGCTGACTGACTCGGGCACCGGCGCAATGAGTCAGCACCAATGGGCAGCTTTGATGCAGGGAGATGAATCCTATGCTGGGGCGCGCTCCTATTTCCGCCTCGAGGAAGCCGTCAAAAGCATCTTCGGCTTCAAGTATTTCGTCCCCACCCACCAGGGCCGCGCCGCTGAGAACATCCTCAGCGCCCTGTTGGTCAAAGACGGTCATTATATCCCCTCCAACATGCACTTCGACACCACCTACGCCAACATTCGCGCCCGCGGCGGTCTCCCTGCCAACCTGGTCATCGACGAAGCCGACGAACCCACCAATCGCCACCCTTTTAAGGGCAACATGGATATCCATAAGCTGCGCAGCTTTATCCAGGAAGTCGGATCCCAGAACATCCCCTTCGGCATGATCACCATCACTAACAACGCCGGCGGCGGACAGCCCGTTTCATTAGAAAACCTGCGCGCGGTTGCCAGCACGTATAAAGAATTCGGAATTCCTTTCATCATCGACGCCTGCCGTTATGCCGAAAATGCCTACTTTATCAAGCTGCGCGAGCCCGGTTACAGCCAGAAAACTACCCTCGAAATCGCCCGCCAGATCTTCGCTCTAGCGGATGGCGCTACGCTGAGCGCCAAGAAAGATGCCATCGTCAACATCGGCGGCTTCCTCGCCATGAACGATGAATCCCTCTTCCAGCGCGCATGTAACGAGCTGATCCTGCGCGAAGGCTTCCCCACCTACGGCGGTCTGGCTGGTCGCGATCTGGACGCGATGGCTGCCGGCCTTTGGGAAGGGCTGGATGAAGATTACCTGGCTTACCGACTTCGTCAAACCGCTTATCTGGCGGAGAGGCTCTTAGAAGCCGGCATCCCCATCATCGAGCCTCCCGGTGGGCATGCCGTTTACCTGGATGCCGGCCGCCTGCTGCCGCACATCTCCCAGTCCGCCTTCCCTGGCCAGGCGCTGGCTGTTGAGCTTTACCGGGAGGGCGCCATCCGTGCCGTCGAGATCGGCTCCGTCATGTTCGCTCACCCCTCCCCTGAGACCGGCGTCATGGCTTATCCTTCGCTCGAGCTGGTGCGCCTCGCCATCCCCCGCCGTGTTTATACCCAGTCCCACCTGGACTACGTCGCCGAGACACTGGTTAAAATTGCCGCCCGAAAGCAAGAGATTCGCGGCTATCGCTTTACCTATGCACCGAAATTGCTGAGGCACTTTACAGCCAGGTTTGAACCGGTATAGGAACATTCTTATCGTCTACCCCAAAATCCTCTTTTCCAGCGCCCCGGGGCGGGCAGAGGCTGGTGAAAATGGGGATTTCTGATTTTTTGAAAGCTCCAATTTACAGCATAGCTGGACAAATGAGATTATAATAGGGAGAATTTCTATGGGTAATTTCCTTAATCAGGCCGGGTTTCTCGGGACGAAAGCCAAATTCCTTTCTGATCTAAGCCTTATCTTGATCTTGCTTACAGCCATATTGTTCACCATTGGGTGGCAGTTGGCCAGACGCAAGCATTTTCAGGCCCATCGCTGGGTTCAGACTGTGACCGCTTGTTTGAATGCCCTGGTTGTTCTTAGCGTGATGATCAATTCATTCCTCGTCCACATCCTCCCTGGGATTCCAGGCAAGCTTCTGGAGGGTGACTATGGCGTCACGACGGTTCACGCCATCGTCGGGATGACCGGGCTCCTGCTGGGAATATTCGTTGTCCTGCGAGGCAATGAGCTGGTGCCAAAAGGCCTGCGTTTCAAAAACTACAAGCTGTTTATGAGGACATCCTATACACTTTATATGGTAGCCACATTGTTCGGTGTGATCGTTTATCTCGCAGCGTTCGTCTTCGGTATCTAATGTGATTGGCTGAAAATATTTTAACTTCAGGCGAGTTCCAAACAGCTAATCACCAAAGCAAACCATGTGCCTCTTTAAGTTAAAATACTTTTGGTGGTTTGCTTAAGGCACTTTTCATAATGACCTCATCCATACAGAAATCTAAAGAGTTGTCCCGAGTCGCTTTGGTTTATCCATACTTCAGGACCAGATCTGCGACCGAGCTTCTATTTCCACCGCTTGGCGCGGCCAGTCTGGTCAGTCAGCTTCATGTACTTGGGATCGAATCAAAGATATTCGATTGCACATTCGAGACCTTCGAAGAAATTCAGAAAAAAATAAGCTCGTACCACCCGGATATTGTTGGGATATATTCGATGGTGACCTTGAGCCGTAACACCTTCCAAATCGCCAGGATGTTGAGAACGAACCTTCCTGATAGCCTGCTGGTTGCCGGCGGACCTTTGCCTACGCTCTATCCCGAACATTACTGCGCAGCCTTCGACGTTGTATTTCGAGGCGAAGTCGACCTGAGTTTTCCTCGTTTTTGTCATGACCTCTTGGATCAAAAATATTCCCGCCTGCAATTAAATGAATTACCACTCCATAAATATGAGGGGCTTTTCATACATCAGGATGGCTTGCGGTTGGAAAATCCGCTGATTCATTACCGGGAAAAGGAGCTTGACGCCTTTCCGCTTCCATACCGGGGAGACTTCGACCATTCGGCTTATCAGGAGGTGTGGCACCAGCTGGATGGCACGAAGACGACCTCGATCATCACAACACTCGGGTGTCCATTCAACTGTGATTTTTGCTCCCGACCGATCTTTGGCAATTTATTCCGCCGCCGAAACCTGGATGCGGTGTTCGAGGAGATCGAGCAAATCCGCCGCCTGGGTTATGACAGCCTGTGGATCGCCGACGATAACTTTACCCTGGATATGCGCTATCTCCAGGAATTCTGCCGGCGCATAGCAGGTCAAAAGATCCAATGGAGCTGCCTCTCGCGCGTTACAGGCATTAATGAGGAAATTACGAGGCTGATGAAGGAATCCGGTTGCCGGAGAGTCTACCTGGGCCTGGAAACTGGAAACCAGGACACCCTCAAAATGATTAAAAAACAAGCTACCCTCGAAGAAGGGAAAAACGCCGTTGAACTGTTCCATAAGGCTGGCATCGAAGTAGCTGCTTTTTTTATTGTCGGTTATCCCGGAGAAACCGTTCCAGCTATCGAAGACACCTTCCAATTCGCTTTGGAGCTCCCGCTGGATTACATCTCTTTCAACGTTCCCTTTCCCCTGCCCGGTTCGCAGTTGTTTGAGAGGGTAAATAAAGTGGATCATAACAAAGATTGGAATGTGGAGAACGAAACTACTTTCGTTTACGAATCCGAGTTCGATCCGCAATGGTTGCGACGCCGGATAGACGAGACCATGCAGGCCTTTGCAGATAAGAAAAAGTAATTTTCTGCCCTTGTGTGGGTGCCGTCTATTTATCTCATGAGCCTGAAGATAGCATCAGTAGGCTTCTCGAAGAGGTTTAAAAGCAGGGGCGCCAGTTTTCCCATTTTTCTCTTAATCGCAAATTGCGCGTGCCCTTTCATAATCCCGAACCACATTTTAGCCTCGGAAAAATCTGCATTGAATATCAGCACGTGACTTCCGAACGGGCTGTCATCCGGATGCCAGTCGCGGGTGATCCGGTCTTTGATCCTTTTGTAGAGGTCCGTTCCGGGGAGCGGATAGGGCATGCTCAATCCGAGGTAGTCGAGAGGCAGCGCGGTCGCAAAATGGATCGTTTGGAGTACGGTATCATCCGTATCGCCTGGGTAACACAGGATGAAGAAAGCCCCAACCTGGAGACCTGCCCGATGTGCGTCGTTTACAGCCCGAAGCGCCTCGTCAGTCGTGATCTTTTTATTCATCAGCTCGAGGATTTGATTGCTGCCGGATTCGATCCCGAAGTAGATTCGCGTGCAGCCAGCCTCTTTCATCTCCCGAGCCAGGGCGTAATCCAAGGCATCTACCCTGCCAAGGCATTCCCAGTTGAAATGCAGCCCTCGACGCCTGATCTCCTGGCATATGCCGATCACACGACCTTTTTTCATCGTGAACACATCATCCGCGAACGAAATTCGATCATATCCCAACCCAAGCGCCGCTTCGATCTCGTCAACGACATTCTGAGGTGAGCGCTCGCGGTAGGAGCCGCCGAAAACCACGTTGCTGCAGAACTCACAGCGAAACGGGCAGCCACGCGTGCTCATCAGCGTAGTGATCGAGTAGCCATACTTTTTCTTTGCGTAGCGGATGTAGCTTTCGTTTGGGAGCAATGCGCGGGCGGGAAATGGGATCCGGTCCAGTTCCTTCGCAAACTCCCGGTCCGGGGTATAAATAAGCTTGCCCTTTGCTGGCCAGTCTGCATCTGTTCGGTAAACGATCCCGGCGATGGATTCCAGTTCGGACGCTTCTTCTTGGGCGCGCAGGAGTTCTTGCATGGTCTGCTCTCCTTCTCCGCGCACAACCACATCGAAAGCTTCCAAAAAAGGTTCGGGGTCGCAGGTAGGCAGCGGTCCCCCGGTGACCAGCAGCCGGCAGTGAAGACGCAGTTGCTCAGCGAACCACAAACATTCATCCAACATGCTCACCATACAATAAATACCGATCACCTCCGCCTTTATCGCCAACGCTTTTCGGATGGCTTCTTTTCTGTCCAGGAACGGCTACAAACGGGGCTGCAACAGCTACATTCGCAAACCTGTGGATTTTAACCAGTTCATGGATGCGGTGAAACAACTTGGAATTTACTGGCTGCTCATAAATGAACCCATGCCATCGAAAAGGAGAGCTTAGATGACGGGTATCTGCGTTCATCCGCTGTTTTTAGACTTAAAATATCCAGGAGTGTATAGATGGGAAAACCGCTTCGCGTACTGATAGTCGAGGATTCCGAGGATGATGTGATGCTGCTTTTGCGTGAACTTCGGCGCGGCGGCTATGACCCCGCGTACGAACGCATGGATACTCCCGAAGCCATGAGCGCGGCGCTTGCAAGGCAGACATGGGATGTCATTATCTCCGATTACGTTATGCCCCGCTTTAGCGGGATGGATGCTCTGAAACTGCTGCAAAAAAGCGGCTTCGATTTGCCTTTCATCATCGTATCCGGCAAAATAGGGGAGGATATAGCAGTAGAAGCGATGAAAGCCGGTGCGCACGACTACATCACTAAAGGCAATTTAGCAAGGCTTATCCCTGCAATTGAGCGGGAGCTGTGTGATGTACAGGTGAGGCGGGAACGCGGGCGGAAAGAGGCTGAGTTAAAACAAACCCTGAATGCATTAGCCCGTTCCAACGCTGAACTGGAACGATTTGTCCATCTCGCTTCGCGCGACCTGCAGCAGCCATTGCACGTAGTATCCGACAATCTGCAATTGATAGAGCGCCGTTTTAAAGGCTGCGATAAGGATGCTGACGAGTTCATTGCATCCGCCATAGATGGAATCGCACGGATGCAGAAAAGAATTAATGACCTGTTGGCATATTCGCGGATGGCTACCCGCAAAGAACCAGTAGACTGCTCCGTTATATTGAACCGCGCGCTTGCCAACCTGGAGGTTGTTATCAGGAAAAGCGGCGCGGTGGTTACAAGCGTTCCCCTGCCAACTGTTGTGGCTGACGAACTCCAGCTTGTCCAGTTGTTCCATAACCTGGTAGATAACGCCATCAAGTTCCGTGGCGATAAGCCGCCGCGCGTTCATATTAATGCAGAGCAAAAGGAAAATGAATGGGTATTCTCGATTTGCGACAACGGCATCGGGATAGACCCGCAGTATCACGACCGCATCTTTCTCATATCCGAGCGTGTGCACGGCAAAGAACCGGGCGCAGGGATGAGCCTGGCAATCTGCAAGAAGATAGTTGAACGGCACGGCGGGAGAATCTGGGTGGAATCACAGCCCGGTAAGGGTTCGACATTTTACTTCACGCTTCCGCCAGGTGAACAATCATGAAAATAAAGACGTGCAAGGAAATAAGGAATTGTGGTTAATAGATTTAATGTATTCGGGAGAACATAGATGGGCAAACCGATTCGCGTACTGATAGTCGAGGATTCTGAAAACGACGCATTGCTGCTTTTGCGGGAACTTCGGCGCGGCGGCTTTGACCCCGCGTACGAACGCGTGGATACTCCCGAAGCCATGAGCGCGGCGCTTGCAAGGCAGACCTGGGATATCATTATTTCAGATTACGTCATGCCTCGCTTTAGCGGGATTGATGCCTTGAAACTGCTGCAAAAAAGCGGCTTCGATTTGCCCTTCATCATCGTATCCGGCAAAATAGGGGAGGATATCGCAGTGGAAGCGATGAAAGCCGGTGCGCACGATTATATCACGAAAGGCAATTTAGCAAGGCTTGTCCCTGCAATTGAGCGGGAGCTGCGCGATGTACAGGTGAGGCAGGAGCGCAAGCGTGCGGAGGAGGCACTGCGGGAGAGTGAGGAAAAGTACCGAAACCTGGTAGAACGGTCAAATGATGGCATTCTCATCATTCAGGATGGGTTGGTCAAATTCGCCAATGTGCGCCTGGCGGAACTGTGGGGCGGCAGTGAGGAGGAGTTGCTCGAAACTCCCATTATACAACATATACATCCCAATGAACGTGACAAAGTTATGGAGCGCTACGAGCGGCGCATAGCTAACGAGGCCGTCCCGCCGATATATGAGACGGCTCTCTTGCGAAAAGATGGTACCGTGGTGCACATAGAGATCAACGCTGGTGTCATAAGCTATAAGGGCAAACCCGCCGACCTTGTCATGATTCGCGATATCACCGAACGCAAGCTGGCAGAGGATGTCCTGAAATCCAGAGTCTATATCAGCGAATTTGCCGCAGCACATTCAGAGGATGAACTCCTCCGGTTCACACTTGACGAGGTTGAGCGACTCACCGGAAGCTGCATCGGTTTCTTCCATTATGTCGATGACGACCAGATATCATTGCGCCTACAGATGTGGTCAACCAATACGCTTGCGACAATGTGTACAGCCGAAGGCAAGGGCACGCATTATCCGATAAGCGATGCAGGGGTATGGGTGGACTGCTTCCACAAAAGGGGACCTGTGATACATAACGACTACGAAGCACTTCCCCACAAAAAAGGGCTTCCTCCGGGACATGCAAAGGTGGTGCGAGAGCTTGTTGTACCTGTCATCACCGGCGAGAAGATACGTGCTATTCTTGGGGTGGGAAACAAGAAGACAAACTATGATGATGCTGATATAAGAACCGTTTCTACGCTTGCTGACCTGGCATGGGATATCATTGAGCGCAAGAAGGCTGAGGAGGAACTGCGGTTGTCTGAACGGAGAAAGACCATCCTGAATCGGATCGCCAACGTCTTTCTCACCATCCCCGACGAACAGATGTACGGGGAGGTGCTGGCGGTTGTTCTGGAGGTGATGGAGAGCAAGTTCGGCCTGTTTGGATTCATAGCGGAAAACGGGGACGAAGTCATTCCAAGTATGACCAGAGGAATCTGGAGTGAATGCCAGGTACCTGACAAGTCAATTGTCTTTCCGCCGGCTACATGGGGAGATAGCCTCTGGGGGAGAGCGATCAGAGAGAAAAGGGCGTTCTGTTCCGATGGGCCCTTTCACACACCCGAGGGTCACATTCACATTGATCATTTTCTCGTGGTGCCGATTGTCTTTGGAAACGAGACCATCGGGCAAATTTCAGTAGCCAATAGCGACCGGAGCTACACGCGGGAAGATATGGATTTGCTCGATAGCATCGCCAACAATATCGCGCCCATCCTTAACGCAAGGCTGCAAAGAGACCGGCAGGAGCAGGAGCGCAAGCAGGCAGAGGACGCGTTGCGCGAGAACAAGGCGCGGCTCGACCTTGCGCTGCGGTCAGCCCTCATGGGCGTGTGGCACTGGGATATCATCGAGAACAGACGCTATTTTGATGACCAGGTCTGTCATATTCTTGGGATCAATCCCGCGACGTTTACAGGGGCCGCAGAGGAGTTCTTCGGGGCGGTTCATCCTGACGACCGGGAGACAATCAAAGCGGCACTGGCCCGGACTATCGGGCAGGATGTGCTGTACGAACCGGAGTACCGCGCGGTCTGGCCTGACGGGAGCGTCCATTACATCACCGCCCGCGGCAGATTGGTGCGCGATGATAATGGCCGGCCAGCGAGGATTAACGGCATCATCTGGGACATCACCGAGCGCAAGCGGGCAGAAGAAATACGCCTCGAAAACGAACGCCTTGCGTATGCAAACCAGGCAAAATCCGAGTTTCTCGCAAGCATGAGCCACGACCTCCGCACCCCGCTGAATTCCATCATTGGTTTTTCAGAACTCCTGAAGCAAAAGATGCCCGGGGAATTGAATGAAAAGCAGGAGCATTTTGTGGATAATGTTCTTTCAAGCAGCAAGCACCTGCATGCTCTTATTGATGATATTCTCGACATTTCCAAGATAGAAGCGGGAAAAATAGAACTGGCAATTGAAGAAATCTCTGTACCTTCAGTCACGGATGATGTTCTCGTCCTGATAAAAGAAAAAGCTGCCAGGCATAAGGTAATTCTTAACAAAGAATTTGATCCCCGGCTTGACGTTATAGAGGCTGACAAGACAAAGTTCAAACAGATTCTTTTTAACCTGCTCGATAACGCCGTGAAATTCAGCAAGGAAGAAGGGGGAACTGTAACCATAACAACAAAGAAAACGGATGATATGGCGGAAATCTCAGTTTCAGATACCGGCGTAGGAATACAGGAAAAAGATCTGGGGAAACTGTTCACCAAGTTCCAGCAGCTCGAAATCGGTAGGAAAACCGGAGGCACCGGGCTTGGGCTTGCGATTTCAAAGCAGCTTGTGGAACTGCATGGGGGCAGAATCCGGGCAGAAAGCAGGTACGGTGGGGGCAGTACTTTTACGTTCTCACTTCCGTTGAGATCAAAAGGGAGGAAAGATGAAGAAAGTGAATATCCCTGTCGCTAAGAATATTTATATCCAAAGCCTATTTAGTGTTCGATGGAGACCATACTGGAATTCGGGACAAAGAGGGTTAAGCCTTCCGTACGCATGCTTTTTGATATGAAGGATGTTATCTATGACCGTGAATGGCTCAGGATGGCGAACAATGTCGAATTATATTATATGTACCGTGAGCTCTCACTCAGCAAGAATGATGCCCTCACCATGAAAGAACATAATCTGCGGTATGATATCACTGTCATCCCGCCGCGTATGCTGGGGTGCGAATTCGTGAAAACCGCAGGACATTATCACCCGAAAGTTACAGGCACTGATATGACTTTTTCCGAGATATACGAAGTCTTGAGCGGTGAAGCGCAGTATCTTCTGCAAAAACCTGAAGGTAATCAAATAAAAGATGTAATTCTCATAAAAGCAAGCGTAGGAGATAAGGTGATAATCCCTCCGGGCTATGGCCATCTCACCATCAACGCCTCCAATAAAGTGCTTAAAATGGCAAACTGGGTGGCACGCGATTTTGAATCCATTTATGCGCCAATAAAGGAAAAAGGAGGCGGCGCGTATTTTATTCTGGATAATGGGTTTGTGAAAAATCCACGTTATGATAGCGTTCCGGAGATACGGTTGATTAAGCCTGCCGGTTTTAAGGAGCTTGGGTTACAAAAAAGCCGCGAGATGTATGGGCTTGTAAGGGATATAAAGAATCTTGAGTTCCTGACAAAACCGCAGGAATACGGATGGTTATTTGAAAAGATACTTGGATGACACGTAATTTCAGGATTTATCTTTTTGTCCTCACTGCTTTTCTAAATAAAAAATAAATCATCATAACACTCCCGAACCACCAAATGCTGAATACCACTTCCCTGCTTCCGGCAGGAAGAGCCATAAACAGCCCGCTTGTTAAGAAATTAAGCAGGTCAAAAATTCCTGAGGCATACGATTCTGGCATGGGTTCAAAACCAAATGAAATTACATGTGAAGAAAATCTGGGAACGGAAACAAAAATGTAAGCTCCGGTGGTTCCTGTCGCGAGCAGGTATTCGGAATGGCCAAAGTCATTGGTCAAATTAATGATATCCTCAAAATTGTTTGCCGGATATATGTTTTCCCCATCATATTTTATAGTAATACTTTTATTTAATAATTTATTATACAAATTACCACCAATATTAATTGCCAGTACTGTCCCGTTCATCGAATTTGAACTTACATTCAGGTTCATTGTATTGGGATCAGGGAAATCGGTAAGAACAGACATATCGCCAAAGGACACCACATCATACGAGTTCGCAGAATCAATGAAAATTTCAGCGCCGATTGTTCCGCTGGAAATCCCCTCGGTTACAAGCATATCATAAATATTATCCCCGCTCAGATTATGACTTGCAGACTGCCTGAAAATCAACAGGGAATTATTGACCCTTGCCTCAATCTTATTCCCGTCGTGAGTGAAATTCGCCGACCCGCCGGCAAATTTTGCCCAGATTAAATATGCATCTTTGTTATCTTTTTGCAGCCTGAGCCCATTATTGATATCAGTTACTATTACATCATCAGGCAGTTCGAATGTGACAACAGGCCATTCCTTCCAGCTCTGGTTGATATAATATTTTATCGTAGTTCCTGTCTCTTTTACTTCCAGGGTCACGTTATGATCAACATCGACTTTGATTTTCAACCGTTCAGGCGTCATGTTCATAAGGTATTCTCTTATTTTGGAATATATGTCTTCTATCTCCCTGACATCAACAACCATGGTTCCCATTTTGTTGTCATGCATATCAAAACCGATATAGTGATTCTGGCCGAATTTCATGTTTTGGAAATATCTGGCAATAGAACCGGAAACGCTGATATTTTCGGCTGTGAACCCGGAAATGGTTATTTTTTTGAACCACATGGTTTCTGATTCCGAATTGTTTATGGAATATCCTACAAAAGCTGAATAATTTTTATCAAAAAGGTAGCTCACATATTTCCCAGAAACTGCTTTGTTTTTTCCTTCAAACGTCCCTATCCCGTTGAAATTAATTGTTTGATTGAGGAAATCCCGGAAAGGAGCGGTCTCGCTGAAATTTCCCCCGATGCGGATATTAATTGTCTTCACAGCTTTATTCCCCGCCAGGTCTGTGCTTTCAATACGGACAGGATTATTAACTGCCCAAAGCAATATTTCGCCGCTCCATGTGCCGTTATTATTGGTAAAGTTTTGTCCGTTTACAGTAATATTGGCACCTATCTCACTCCTGCCGGAAATTTCCACAATCCTGCTTAATATGGGTTCATTATTGACAGGTTTTGTTATTTCCATCCATGGCAGGATAGTATCAACAGTAAGATTCAGGCTGGCTTCTCCAATATTTCCTGAATGGTCTATTGCCTGGACCTCAACAAAAACCGGACCTTCTGTTGCATTGAATAAATAATATGTCTCATTGGTTACCACCCATTCCTGTTTGTCCAGGCGGGCCCTGTACGATTCGATATCTGTGGCATTGGAAGTGTAACTGACGTTCAGAGACGTCGTATTAATGTATTTCGCATCAGGCGATGTTATTTTTATTACTGGACCTGTATCAAGGGTGACATTCGCGGTTGCAGTTGATATATTCCCATTCTGTTTAGCCGTAACGATTATCCTGTTCAATCCTTCAACAAGAGTTATGTTTTTTGAAAAAATTCCGTTGTTGTTCGGAACTGATGCGCCATTCAAACTCAATACCGCGCCAGGGTCAGCTTCCCCGGTAACCGTAATTACGGACGCGTTGGTCAAATAATTATCCTGAGGTGTCGTTATGACAATTGCAGACCCGTTAGCAGAGCTGGTAAAAACCGTAACAGAAACCAATACTACAATTAAAATAAAGATATTTTTTGATTTCATGGATTACTTGTTCTATTACTCCAATTTGTATTATTCAGGTAGTCGGTATAATTGGTTAAATTGACAGATTTATTATCTCCTGATACTGAGAACTGCATTTCCCAGCCTCCATTATGGCTTGAAACCGTCATGTTCACAGCGGTATAAGTATGCCATTCTACTTCAAGGTCAATAGCTGTATGGCAGGCAACACACATCTCATTCCTGCCGGCGAAAATGGAACTATTAAAACTGGCATTTTGGAAATTGCTGTGCGCATCACCGATAAATTGGGTGGCATTAGTCTCATTATGACACCAGCTACACTCCTCGGTTGTCACATTATGTGAATATAAATCAGGGGCGAAATCGGTGACATTGTGGCAACTGGTGCATTTTATGCTCTTATGGTAGGCACTCCGTGAGAAGTCATCCGCCGCCTGCACATGACAGGCGTCGCACCTGGTAAAATCCGGATTTGTAAAAGCGCCCGTATATAATGGAAGAAAAAACGCAAAACCAAGAATGGCAAGGCCTAAGGTAAGTAGAACCATCTTGCCGTTTGAACCTATCCTCATTATAACTATGTAAGAAATTGATTCTACAAAAAACTTCCGCCTGTCCGGCCAATTAACGATTTCGAATAGCAATATTTTTAAATGTTTGCACTATTTTGAACTCCATGATAAGGGTCTCGGATATTACAATTTATCACAAATGCCCCAGGATGTGCTTTTTTACGAATAAGGGACATAATTTAATAAAAGAGGGCACCCCAGGCTATCTGGAGGGCATTATACTGAAAGAACTGGCTCTGGTATATGACCTTGCTTTTAATAGCGAAGATAAGCTTTCCGTCCTGAACCTGGAACTTGACCGGATTTTAAAGGAAATCCCGGTGATTTATCGCAATGAGCCTGGCGGCATCGATGATGAAATGCTTGCAGGGGCGGTTACCGATGTTCGCGCCGGTCTTCCTGTCATTTGTTCAAACCTTTCTTCGTACAATGGTTTTTTTGCAGGTGAATTGAGCCATAATGAAACGCTCCAATCCGGGAAATTCGGGTTGACCGGAAGCCCTGATAGATTGATAAGAACGAACGATGAACTTATGCCTTCAATAATAAAAACCGGGAGGGTGCCATTAAATGGCGTCTGGCATGGCGACAGGCTCCAGTTGACCGCCTATGCTGTGCTGATTGAAGAGAAATACGATATACCGGTCAGGCGCGGGTTTGTGGAATATGCACGGCTGGGTGTGGTGAGAGAGGCTGCAATCAGGCGTCATGAACGGAGAAATGTTCTCCAGATTCTTGAAAAAATTAAAAAAATAAAGGACGGCATCATGCCGGAAAAACCAAAAGATGCGCCCTGCGAATATTGCGGGTTTACGGGAATCTGTGATGTGAAATCAACATTGGCGAGCAGATTTTTTTAAGATTAATATACCATTTAATGTTTCCAGATTGATATGACCGAGTAGCAGCGAGCCACCAATCGTACATTGTTGCTACTGGCTAATATCCGATGGGCCAGATGAAGTAGTAGTCTCGTGCCTTATTGCCAATCGTCTCTGTTTCTTTGATCTTAAAACCTCCTGTATCAAACAAGCTTTTGCCTTTGAATATTAGTTTACCATCAGATTCATAATTGAATTCCTCTATTTCGAAACCTTGAATTTTCTTATTTTCTTCAATAAATATCAAAAATCGAGCTTCAGCAACCATTTTGCCTGAATTATCAAAAGTCTGGGCACCTTTGTAAACTATAGGAGATTCGCGATCATAAATAAATATATTTATAAATTCATCAAATTTGTAAGCGTAAACAGTAAGGGGTTTTGGGTCTTTATAAAAAGGTGGACTTACGTTAAGTTCTTTCAAAAATATTTTGTAATCATCAAGAATAATTAAGGGAGAATCTTCATTAGGAGAATACTTATAAGCGAAAAATGTAAGAGGTTTTGTATCATTATAAAAAGGCGGACTTATGGTAGGATCTTTCAAATATACTTTGTATGCAATAGCATATTTAAGTTTTTCACGCAATTCTTCAAGAATCTTCTCATTCCAGATTGTTTTCGGTTGTTGCAAATCGTTTTCCTGAACTGGAGTGGGAGTTGACGTTTTTATTTTTTCCAACTGACTATTCGATCCATTCTGGTTGATACATGAAGAGATTGTGGTTACAACTAAAAGAAATGAAATAGACCAAAAAATAAATTTCATATTCATTATTTTCTCATGGGGAAACCTTTTTTTTCATCCTATTCGAGCAATGATCGCATATTAATTCTGAGCGTATACAAACTATATTTGTAAATCTTCCTTCACCTGAATTTCCTAAATTTTTTAAAACTTCGCCCCTGTCAGTGTTTTTGTTTCGGTCACACCTTTAAGCGCCCTTATCTTGTTCACCACAATGTCGCTTAACGACTCGTAATCCGGCGCCTGGATTTTCGCTATCAGGTCATAATCACCGAAAAGTGGGTATAGCTCCTGGATTTCATCCCATTTTATCATCGTGTCAAAAACTTTTTTTTCCGCGCCAGGCGCGACATTTATCAATACGAAACCAACTGCCATTATTTTCACCCTATAACTATGATACAAGTTTTAGAATATAATGCTTTCCAAATGAATAAACGTGAAAATTTTATTTGACAATGATTTCATTCGTGGCATTCGGGTATTCATTCAGGGAAGGATATTCAGCCAGCATAAAAATATAACGTCCTGACTGGTTGAACTGGTACTGGTATTTATCAGAATATCCCATCAGCTTGTTTTTGAACAGACTGTCCTTACTTACCAGAACCAGCCTTGGGCGCTGGTTTTCTTCGTTATTCCAGATGATGGTATCCGACTTATTTATAGTTATGATAGGTGGACTGAAACCATGCGAAACATCAAATTTTATTGAATATTTCTTTTGCTCCACAATTACCTGCGGCGTGACCGGGATTTGAGTTGAGGCGGCCACAGACGGCCGGGTTGTATTTACAGCGGGCACATTTGTGTCAGGAGCTTCAGATTGTTGTGTTACAGGCCGCAACGTTGCAGGTTGCATGAATGAAAGCATGTAAATAAGCAACAGGGAAAGAACTATTACAACGATAATACCCTTTACTACCATCATATTTTTTTGGACTATTTCAGGCGTCCGTTTTTTTATTTCAGCAATCCTATCTTTCGATACAGGGATTTTTAATTGCACGACGGTTTCGTTAATATCTTCCGGTTTTTTCGCCTCGGAAAAATCCTGGTACCAGTCGCATACAGGATTCAGGCAGAACTGCGCCACCGGGATATTTACGAACCCGAGTCCTATTGATTTTTTTATGCTTTTTGTCTGGACCTTACCGCCGCACTTCGGACATTTCTTGGCGAACATCATAAGCCGTTTATATTATGGCGACCAGTATTAAGATTATCTGAAATCTATATAAAATTCCATAGCCAACCAATGCACATAAAACCACAAATAAGGATTCTTGGCATCGACGATTCTGCCCTGATAAATGAAAAGGTCACAATCATTGGCGCTTTTTTCAGGGGCGGCGGGCAGCTCGATGGCGTCCTGAAGTCCGATATCACAAAGGACGGAATGGATGCAACCGATATTATTACGGAAATGGTCAGGAATTCGAAATATTACTCACAGATAAGGGTAATAATGCTTGACGGCGTCACATACGCAGGGTTCAATCCCGTGGATATAAAAAAAATATTTGAAGAAACAAATATTCCTGTCATTGTTTTCATGCGCTCATGTCCTGACTTTGAAAAAATAAAACTCGCCCTCGAACACCTGCCTGAGAAAGAAGAAAGATGGGAAATAATCAGGCGTGCAGGCAAAATCTATAAAATAGCGCAGGAGAACCCGGTTTTTATCCAGTTGTGCGGAATCGATAAGGAAAGCGCGGTTGAGCTTGTGCGCACGACATCAACACACAGCAATATCCCTGAGCCTCTTCGCGTGGCGCATCTTATCGCGACTGGTGTTGTGCTGGGGGAGTCAACGGGGAAGGCTTGATACATCAGTCAACGCGGATATAGAAACAGGTTTCCATCTTCTATAGACAATATGCGACATGGTCTCAAAAATTTTATATACCATGTCACATATGCGACAAGGTAACATAACCTTTATGTACCAGGTCACATAATAACATGCTCATGAAAGAGGAAGACCACCTGAAAGCGTATCAGGAATATAAAGACAACATTTTCTCATGGGCTCTTGAGATACGAGGTTTGGAGAAATCCCAGAGAACCGTCGGGCTTAATGCCTCGCGGGCGATTGTCGAGCTTCTTTCCGCATATCTGCACAGGAAAAAACTTGTTGATGAGGGCTTTCAGCTAAATCACAGGTGGTTCAAGTCTGAAAAGGTCTCTGAAAAACTACCTGCTTTTGAGAATAAGGACCAGATTCTTAAAAAAATGATTGCTCTGGAAAATTCAAGCGAGTTGCTGACCTACGGTGCCCCAAAGTCGAAAGAGAACATAAAAGAGATTATAGAACTTTTCAACGAAGCTGAGATGATTATTCTGGGGATGCTCAATGAATAAAAATGAACTTGTAGCTTATGCTATGGATTTTTCCTCATTTTTGCTGAAGTCGGAAATAGGCGCCGACATAAACAAAATAATTCTTTTTGGTTCAGTAGCGCGCGGCGATTTTGACAACGAAAGTGACATAGACGTTTTTATAGACACGGAAAAAGAAAAAGCCGTCGAAAATGCCATAAAAAAACTGATGAAGGCATTTGAAAAATCAGAGATAAATGAAAAATGGGGACTCAAAGGATTGAAGAATCCTCTGTCGATAAAAGCTGGCAAGCTTGAGAAATGGGATCTTTACAGAAGCGTTATCAGCAGCGGCATCATATTATATGGAAAATTTGAAGAAATGCCGAAAGGAGCAAAATTCTATGCCATGTTTGTCCTGGATTTCAGCAGGATGGACAGGAACAAAAAGATTAAACTCTGGAGAGAATTATACGGCTACAAGCAAAGAGTTGGGGAGAAAATCTTTGTTTCAAAAGGGCTGTTGGAAGAATTATCAGGTAAAAAAATAGAACGTAGTGTTATTGCCGTTCCTGCTGAAAATAAAAATAAGATTATGGAATTCATTAAAAAAAACAGTATAACATATAAGATTATCGAATTGTGGGCATATGGGGTTTAAGTCCTCTGCACAAAAATATTGAAAATCTTACCGTCCTGCTTTACTGCAAGCAGTTTGTTCCCTGACTTTTTCGCCCAGGAATCGATGTTCTGGGGCGCGACCGGGTCGTCGGCAATCACATGTAAAATCTGCCCGCTTTTTAACTGTTCCACTTTTTTCTTGGTTAAAATAAGAGGATATGGGCAGCATTCGCCGCGCACATCCAGCGTTTCGTCGGGAATTATCTCTGTCATCAGAATACCAGGTTGACATCGGCTTTTAGTATCTTATCTGTTAATTCCCCGAGCGTTATTTTCTTTATCCCGCCAATGATTTCGCTATCGGAAATTCCCCGCTTTGCGATATCACGGTCAAGCGCAAAGAAACTGACTATCTCGATATTCTTGGTTATTTCAGCTTCCACGGAAGGCACGTCTTTTAGCCAGACTGCAAGGTCTCCGTAGCCTGTTTTTTGCCCTTTGACTATGGAATGTACCCCGCCGCTTGCAAAAATCAAGGATGCCTCATTCCCTGCCGCTACCTGCGATGCAGCCATCGGGACTGCCCCGAAAGCATCTTCTTTCCCGTAAGGCGGCTGTGTTACAATTATATTTACTTTCTTGCTCATGTTATCACCCTATGAGTATGGTTTTATCTGATTCCGCTGTCCATTCTGCAAGGTCATAAAGCCCGCCGATAATGACTCCTTCTGTCTGCTGCTTTGTGACGCCGCGGGCGTCCGTGCATTTTATGCATGCAATTGCATCAGCTTTTGGATTCTTTATGCCTTTTTTCACTATTGTTCCGAAAATAGTCTCTATTGTAGGAAACTCTTTTGGCGCCTGGTCCCTGTGGGCGATTACTGTGGCGTCAAGATAGTTAAAGAAATTGACTGTTATGCCTTTTTCTTTTGCCGCATGGGCAAGCCTCATCATTGTGAACACGCCTTCGTCCCTGTAAGGGCCGTTTATTGATACGATTGTAAGCTGCTTTGTCATATTATCACCTAAAACCACACGACTCTGTCGTAATCCATAATGAAATCAAGCAATGTGCCTATTTCTTTTATCTCTACCGAACCTGTCAGTTTATTTGTAAGCGACCTTGAGAGTACCGCTTTATCGTCGGCGTATATCTTTATTCCTTTTTTATTCGCGGCTGCAAGTTTATTCCCGAATTCCGATTTTCTTGCGGCGGTCACGCCGTCTTCAATAAGATATAACGTGACATCGTTTCCTTTTTCTTTTGCGTTAAGCCCAATATCGAGCACGAGATCAGGCGTTTCTGTGGTGTATGGGTCTTTTGAAAGGACCATTAACAAGTTTGTCATTTTTTTTACCTCTGTTCTTTTTGTTATGATTTGAGTCAATAACTATTAATTGAGTTTAAATGTTTCGATGTAGGCAATATTAATAAGCAATGCAAACCATTTCGCACGAACTACCAAGCCGAGGTAGCCCAGCGGCCTACGGCGCCGGTCTTGAAAACCGGTTGTGCTACGCACAGCGGGAGTTCAAATCTCCCCCTCGGCGCTTATTTTCATCATCTATAAATTATCAACCCCTTTATTTCTTCTGGAAAATTTAATTATGGTTGTTATTATAATGATGGAAACTGGAAGATTATATAGTTCTTCACAATTCGATTTAATTTTTCAGTTTCATGAATATTTAATTTTTTTTCCTTTATTTTAATTCACCGTTGCATCTTTAAGAAGATGACCCCAGTTTCCTCTGGAAACTTTAATAAGCCGTTCCCATCTCCATAGAAACGCTTACATCTTTCAGGATTATTGTATATTCATCATGTCCACTGATGATAAAATGCATTCAATTTTAAAAGCCCTTGAAAACAGGGATGGCGTTCTCGTAGCTCTTTCGGGCGGCGTGGACAGTTCCGTGCTTGCCGCGCTGGCATACAGGGCACTTGGGGACGGGGCAATTGCAGTTACTGCGGACTCCCAGACCCTTGCGCCCGGTGAGCTTGAATGCGCAAAAGAAATTGCAGGAGAGATAGGAATCCGGCACATTGTAATATCGTATGATGAACTCGGAGAGCCTGGATTTGCAAAGAACCCGGTTGAAAGATGTTATCACTGCAAAAAAGGGCTGATACGCAAATTAAAGAAACTTGCCGCTGTTCATGGTTTGGATACAATTATCGAGGGAACAAACGTCTCTGACCTGAAAAGCCACAGGCCCGGTCACCGGGCAGTAGTGGAGGAGGGGATATACAACCCCTTTGTCGAATTTAAAGTCACCAAGGAAGAAATCCGTGAAATGGCACATAAACTTGGCTTATCTGTTGCGGACAGGCCTTCCATGGCATGTCTTTCCTCACGTTTCCCATACGGGCAGGCAATCACCGCTACGGCGCTCAGGCGCGTGGGCGAGGCCGAGAGCTATCTTAAAAAAGCCGGGTTTAATGTAGTGAGGGTGCGCGACCACAACGGCATAGCGCGCATTGAGATCATGCCTTCCGAGATGCCCCGTTTTCTGCAAATACGTGATGACATTGTATCGGAATTTAAGAGGCTCGGGTTTTCTTATGTTACACTTGACCTCATGGGTTTCAGGAGCGGGAGCATGGATGAGGTGCTGTGAATTTTCAGACTTTTCAATAACTTTCAACGAAAAAATAATAGCGTGACTAAACCTTCTTCACATTAACAGACTCGCATGACGGGCATCTCATCTTTTTTCCGATCCCGCGAAACTGGGTTTTACAATCCATACATTTATACTGTTCCGTTACAAGGTCGCTTTCCTCAATTTCCACGTTTACCGATGATTCTGCAAAGCACATTTTTTCACCTCTGACTTTTTTTGTTTATTTGATAAATTTTAAGCATGATAGTATTCGCTTGTTGTGCGCTGCTGCACAGGTGAGCCGCACGGCTCAGCACCAGGAACACCGACCGCATCTGCGCGGCACTGCCTGCACAGCCTGAACTGGGGCAGGAACTCTTCTGCTAACGTCCTTGCCATGTTTAGTTCATCGCATTCCGGCGCTCTTTCTTTCTCAAACTTGTTAAGCGGTATCAATGGAATAATGTTCATGATTATCGCGCCGTTCTCTGCCGCTTTTTTCGCTACTTCCTTAATCTGCTCAAAATTGATCTCAGGAATTAGCACTGTGTTGACTTTAACGTTCAGTCCGGCCTCACTTGCCTTCTTTACGCCCTCGAACTGTTTCTCGATAAGGAGTTTTGCGCCTTCCACACCTTTATAGGTCTTATCGTGATACCTGACAAAAGAGTAAATTTTTGCCCCGACTTCCGGGTCAACCGCATTGATGGTAACCGTGACGCTTGTAACTCCAACTTCGACGAGCCTGTCCACTTTTTCAGCCAGTAAAAGACCGTTACTCGCCACGCATTTTATAAGTTCGGGATATTTTTCATGCACAAGTTGCAGGGTCTCGAATGTCTCTTCGTTTGCAAGCGATTCGCCGGGCCCGGCAATGCCTACAACGCGCAGGTTTGGCATCTCCTTTATGTATTTATCAACCCTGATGAGCGCCTCCTGCGGATTGAGAATGACTCCGGATACGCCTGGCCTGTGTTCGCATTTGTCCAGTTTCCGTATGCAGTAGTTGCACTGGATATTGCAGCGCGGCGCCACAGGTAAGTGAATCCTGGCCGTCGTAAAATGCGCTTTTTCATTGTAACACGGGTGCGCACTTATAAGGTGTGCAAATTTTGACCCGATATTGCCCCAACGTTCCTGTTTCATATTCAACTCACTTTATTCGTAATTATACGAACTAATAATTGGATTCAATACTATTTAGGTATTTTCCCAATTGTTTCCCCTTCGTTAATAAATCTACCGAAGCTGCGGGTTCTTTAAGCAGCTCTTGCGCTACATTTTTTCAAACATGTCCTTGCCCACGCCGCATTGGGGACATACCCAGTCGTCCGGGAGGTCTTCAAATGCGGTTCCGGGTTTAATCCTCGGAGCGTCCCCGACTTCGGGGTCATAGATATAGCCGCAAACAGTACAGCGATATTTTATCATATTTCACCTCGTTTTAATAAAGCTCTTGAAGAATAAGTCATACTCTCATGCATACCAAAAGCTATTATCCCATTGAGATAAATAGCTATTCGTGGGAATGAATATGGCTAAAATTGAATTAACAGACGGCGTTTACTGGGTTGGGGTCGTGGACTGGAACCTGCGTGATTTCCACGGTTACACGACGCTGCGCGGGGGAACGTATAATGCATATCTAATAGTCGATGATAAAATTGCGCTTGTAGATACCGTAAAACATGCCTTTGCAGGCGAGATGATAGAAAGAATAAGGGAGATTATAGACCCTTCGAAGATTGATTACATCGTCTCAAACCATGTTGAAATGGACCATTCGGGTTCCCTCCCCAAGATAATGAAAATAGCAGTAAATGCCCAGGTTATTGCAACTGAAAAAGGAAAAGAGGGGTTGTTGCGGCATTACAGGACAAACTGGAATTTCAGGACTGTTAAGACAGGAGATGAACTGGCGCTTGGCAAAAAGACGCTGTTCTTCATCACTGCGCCGATGCTCCACTGGCCTGACAGCATGTTCACCTACCTGAAAGAGGATAAAATCCTCCTGTCAAACGACGGCTTCGGGCAGCACCTTGCCTCCTCATTCAGGTTTGATGAAGATTTATGCAGTCTCCTTGGATACGAATGCGATACCGTAATGGACGAGGCCGCCAAGTATTATGCCAACATCCTGATGCCATTCGCTGGTATTATCCTTAAAAAAATAGAGGAGCTCCAGAAACCGGGCATCGAGATTAAGATGATAGCGCCATCGCACGGCATGATATGGACAACCCCGGCAAAGATAATAGATGCATATCTCAAATGGGCTCAAGGGGTCTCGAAGCAGAAAGTGCTTGTCGTTTATGATACCATGTGGAACAGCACCGAGATAATGGCCAATGAAATCCTGAGAGGAGCGGCTGATTCTGGAGTGGAGGCTGCGCTATTCCACCTGCGCAAGAATGACTGGAGCGAGATAGTTAAAGAAGTGCTTGAAGCCAGGGCAATAATTATCGGTTCACCCACATTGAACAATGGCATGTTCCCGACTGTTGGCGGGTTCCTGACGTATCTTATGGGCTTGCGGCCGAAGAACAAGCTGTGGGCAACCTTCGGTTCCTACGGTTGGGCAGGCGGGGCTGTTAAGGCTGTGAATGAAAAATTAAAATCATCGGGATACGAGCCAATTGAGTCGCTGGAAGTAAATTTCAGGCCAGATGATCAGGATATGGCGAAGTGCTATGCGCTGGGGCAGAAAATAGCTTCAATGGTAAAATCGGGTTAACGCAACTGCATAAACTGCGGTCTTATGAAGTGAAGGCGGTAGCGCAGGCATTCCTTGAAATTTTCTCCCTTGAAGTCACATGGTTCAAGGTCTGCAGCGGTGCATTTTTCTCCCGAGCAGAAGTTACATTTTTCAGATGGCATCAATCTTGATATACAGAGAAGGTATATTATTCTTTTCGGTTACCGAAAGCTCAGAGTTAAACAGAGCTTGTTTTGATCATACCATAAAAGAGAAAGTGAAAATGCAGGAGTTCTGAATTTTACCCCTCATGTTTATTTTTTAAAAATTCTTCATAGTTCATTTTTTATTTGCGAGAGCAATTACTTTTTCTTTCAGTTTAGTATTTTGATATTTATTTGGATTATTTAAATAATCTACGATGATGCTATACTCTTCTGAATCTAAAACATCCTTTAGCCAATGAATTCCCTTCGTCTTGAAAGGAATTAAAGAATATAGATTTATTCCAAGTTTATTCGCAGCTTCTCTCGATCCTTGTTCTCTATCAACCAGAACCATGACATCATTACAATATATCTTTATATCCTTCATTTTTGCTACATATTTAATTTGTTCCAAAATAACCACTTTTGTACCAAAATCTGTCACAATATCATCAACGATGACAAATTTATCTCCATTATTGATATCGCCCTCTATTAGAGAGTGATCTCCATACTCTTCTTTTTCGAATTTTCCTTCAGTTACAGCTTTGTGAAAATCCTCTACAGTTTTAACCTTTGGAATTACTCTGGCGTTACATGAAGGAATGCCAACACACATGGTAATGGAAGTTGCTATAGGTATTCCAGTTAGCGGAACACCAATAACTTTTGTAATTCCTTCTGTATCCTCTTTTAGCAATGTGCCAAGTGCATTTCCAATCAATTTTAAGAGCTTTTGGCTGATTTTTTTGCTAGTTATTGGACGACATTGAATATAATATGGGCTCCATAAGCCATTTCTTAAAGTCCATCCCTCTGCTCTATCCTTAATCCAAGTTTGAATCATTCCCTCCTGATATAAGATTTTACTGATTTCAGCCCCATAATCATCTTTTTCTTCCAACCAGCTCATTCGATCACCAATATTTGTCTTAAAATACTTTCCGTCTCATTTCGATTAAATTACTTCTAGATAACTTTATTTTTTTTATTATTTTAAAAAATTTTTTCTCATAAAATGGAACACGGCGCTCTAAAGCATATAAGTTGATATATTTAACGCCATTGAATCTACATAAATCAGTCACAAAGTTTAAAAGACATGGGCCGTATCCTTTTTTCTGCTCGTTAACATCTATTGCCAAAACATCAATACACCACTCTGTTTCGTCTTTGGCGGTTATCTGGACTATACCTATGATCTTCTCGCCATTGTCAATGACATATATACGAGTATTATTATTTGTTATCATTTGGTAGTAATAATCATCCGGCAAAAATTTATCGATGCAGTCTTCTCCGCTTTTAAACCAATTACTTTCTAAATCCACTTCTGTAAATTTTCTAATAAAACCATTTAAACAGGTTAAATTTACTTGAGGGAATGGATTTGGTAATGTTGATGGAAAATTATCCAGTAAAAAAATCGGATTATCATTATCTCTAACCATGAACGAATAAAAATTTGGAAAAATTCTTGCATTTTCTCGAACAACAACACTCAAAGTTTTGAAACTATTGACACCAGCTTTGATTGCCTTTTTTCCGATTTTTTCTAACCGCCCACCCGTATCAACACGGGTATAACAAATTAAAATGTCTTTCCCTTTTACTTCACTTTCTGGGAAACCCATGACTTCTATTACTTCATTGTTTTCATTAACTTTTACATCACATACGAGTGGATCTATTTCTGGATCAAAATATTCTTGTAATCTGCCAACGACCTCTAAACCTGACATCCCAACTCCAACCAATATGGGAGGTTTATCTGGATAATATTTCTTAATTTCCACAGAAAGTGAATGTAGAAGTTTAGAAAATACCGTCTCATCAATGTAACTGTCCATTTTTATCCCTTAACTGAACCAAAAAAATTAATAAATGGTTGGTTTAGGTAAGGGTTTGAATACCGGATGGGCTTCCATTTCTTCCCCTACAATTTTTATGAAACAAGCTTTACAATGGATTCCTGACTCTGTAGGCTCAGCACCCGTTACTGTTTCATAAATCGTCTGCCCACAATTTGCACATCTAACATCTCTTTGTGGTAAAGCCTTCCTCAGTCGGTCTATTCGTTCAAGTACTCTTTTATCCATCTTTACTCCTATTTATTGTTTAGATTTTTTATACCTTTTTCTAATATTTCATTTAATGAATGGGTTTCTAAGGAATTAAGTAATTCCCCCCCTAAACTGGTCAATTGGTATTTATTTGTTTTTGTATTAATTTCTATTATTCCACATTCATCTAATATAACCATTATTCCAGAAATTCTGGGCTCACTTGTTGGTCCTTTAATATTTTTATCTAATGCATCCTTTATATCCGACATTTTATAGAAGGGTTCTTTCTTTAGAAATGACAAAATTAATTTTGTTCTGGATTCCATCTTTTCCATTCATCCACCTAAACCTCAACCTTAAGCCTAATGCCTTAAGGTGAACTCATAACATAAGATTTTATGTATAACCCCCTATTTAAGGGTTCTGGCTCATCGTTGAGCCTTCCTTATAATACTTCAATCTGCTAGTATTTTTTCTCTTTTTATAGGTAATAATGTATTTCTTATGCATATCTCGTTCAAAATTCTTCCAGCTCTTCACCGCTTCCCGCAAATTGGGCAACTTCGAGGAGACAACTTCAAAAGTAACTGCGCTACCGTCTCTATCTCATAAGACCGCAGGCTATACAGTTCCGTTAATTGTCGAAGCTGAAAAATAGCTTTCAGATATCTATAGATTCATGCCATCAGTACTCATAGGGCTCATCATTTTTCAGCCATGTTTTGTTTCATCATCGGCACTTTTCTATCTCTTTCGCTATCTTTTCAGCCTCTTTTCCGGGTGTCTTTGAATTATAAATAGTCCGCCCAACAATAACATAATCCGCGCCCGCCGTTATCGCATCTGCCGCGCTTCCTCCCTGCGCGCCCACGCCTGGTGAGATTATGGTCAGCCCGCCCACAACGCTGCGTATTTTTTCCACTCTTTCGGGACGCGTTGCCGGTGCTACCACGCCCTGAGCTTTGCATTCAACCGCAAGTGAGGCAAGTTCCAGAGCCTTTGGCGCCATGAACTCAATAGCTCCGGGATGGCTCATTTCCGTGACAACAAAAATCTCCCCGTCGTATTCGCTTGCAGTTTTTACGCATTCAAGAAGGCTGTCCCGCCCAGTGAAACCATGAACGATTACCGCGCTTGCACCCGCTTCAAATGCCTGGCCGCATATCAGCCTATTGGTATTCGGGATATCGGCAACCTTAAAATCCGCAATCACATGCGCAAATTTACAAATCCTGCCAATTATTGCAAGTCCCGCGCCAAGCACCAGCGGATAGCCTATCTTGATGGCATCCACATGCTCTGCTGTCTCTTTTGCTATCGCAGCTGCCGCATTCTTATCTGTAACATCAAGAGCCAGGATGAGGCGCGTGTTCTTTTGCATATGAACCATAAAGTCTTTCAATTCACTTTAATATTGCCATGAAAGTTAGAAAACAATTTAAGCAATAGGATAATGTTTGACCCTGAAATATGGATGAAGTCGAAAGAATAAGACAATTGAAAAAAGAAAGAAATGCAATCATTCTCGCCCATAACTACCAGCGCGGGGATGTGCAGGATATTGCTGACTTTGTTGGCGATTCATTCGGCTTAAGCCAGAAAGCAGTCTCAAGCGGCGCAGATGTTATCGTTTTTTGCGGCGTGGATTTCATGGCAGAAAGCGCGGCTGTACTTAACCCTGAAAAAACAGTTCTCATGCCCGAACTTTCAGCCCAGTGCCCCATGGCAGCCATGATAACCCCAGAATCCCTGAGATGTGAAAAAGAAAAATATCCCGGTGCTGCTGTTGTCTGTTACGTGAACACGCCTGCGTCTGTGAAGGCTGAAAGCGATATATGCTGCACATCGGCAAACGCAGTCAAAGTTGTGAATGCATTGCCGGAAAACGAAATAATCTTTGTCCCGGACAGGAACCTTGCCCTGTATGTTGCAGCCCACACGGATAAGAAAATCATTCCCTGGAACGGCTACTGCCCCACCCATCACCTGATACTGCCCGGCGATATTTTGCTTGAGAAAGAAGAGCATCCTGATGCTGAAATCCTTGTCCATCCCGAGTGCAGGCCTGATGTGGTAGCGCTTGCAGACCAGGTATTGAGCACAGCAGGTATGTTAAAATATGCCAGGCAATCGACCTCAAAGGAGTTTATCATAGGAACCGAGCTTGGTCTTTTGCACAGATTGAACAAGGAAAACCCGGACAAGACCTTTTTTCCTGCAACGAGATACGCTGTCTGCCCGAACATGAAAATGAACACGCTCGGGAGTATAATCCGCGCACTTACGAGAAACGAGCACGTAATAAAAATCCCGGAGGATATCAGGGTAAAAGCAAAACTGGCGCTTGACAGGATGCTTGAAGTGGGGCGCGGTGATTGATGATAAAACTTTGGGAAAGTTTTAACAAAACAAGGGGATGTCGCACATCCCCTATACGTCATAAAGGGGCGTAACCCTTTATGATATATCTTGAATTGATGCGGTACAGGAACTGCGCAATGGCAGGACTTGCGGCCGTAATTGGAAGTTTCATAGCTTACAGCGCGGCGCCGGGTCCATTAATCTGGCTGTTGCCTGTGTTTCTCAGTGTATTCCTGATAACCGGTGCCGGCAATGCGATAAACGACTATTTCGATGCTGGTATTGACGCTATTAACCGCCCTGACCGCCCGATACCTTCAGGGAAGATAACCAAAGAATCAGCCTATACATTCTCAATTGCACTTTTTGCAGCAGGCGTTATCATTTCCTTTTTTATCGGCACATCGAGAATCCCTTTTTTTATTGCTACGTTTAACTCCTTGCTTTTATATTTCTATGCACTCTCGCTGAAAAGAAAAGTCTTTGTTGGTAACTTAAGCGTTGCATACCTGACCGGCTCAACATTCCTGTTCGGCGGCGCCGCTTTTGGAGAGAAAGGTATCGGGATAACCCTGGTTCTTTTTTTCCTTTCCATGCTTGCAACCCTTGCGCGTGAAATCGTCAAGGCAATCGAGGATATTGACGGGGACAGGAAAGAAGGAGCGTCAACCCTGCCCATAAGAATAGGGGAAAAACCTTCTGCTTACGTTGCCTGCGCATTCGGGCTCCTGGCAGTTATCCTGAGCCCGCTGCCGTATCTCATGGATTTGTTTAACGAATCCTATCTTTATGTTGTCGGGATTGCGGATGCACTTTTCTTGTATGCTATTGTTTTAATATTGAAAAAGAACCCTTCAGCATCTTCGAAATTTTTTAAAATCGCCATGTTCTTTGCTCTCCTGGCATTCATTGCAGGAAGCATCCTGAAAAATAAAATTTTATAATACGCCTTTCGTGCTAGGTACACCTGTTCCGCTTATCCTGACCGCCCTTTTTAATGCAATGCCGAACCCTTTGAAGAGCGCCTCTATCTTGTGGTGGTCGTTCTCTCCTGTGACATTAAGATGCGCATTCAAACCTGCATTACTTACAAGCGATTCAAAGAAATGGCGTGTATTCTGGGGATTGAAACCCCCAATTTTCAGGTCTGCAAATGCGGCATTGAAGGCAAGGAAACTGCGCCCGCTTAAATCTATAGCCACTGTTGCAAGCGCCTCGTCCATTGGCACCCGCGCCTCGCCGAAGCGCTCAATACCTTTCTTATCTCCAAGCGCTTTGTGAATTACGCTGCCAAGAGCAATACCCACATCTTCCACTGTATGATGGTCATCCACCGTGAGGTCGCCGCGCGCGGAAACTTTGAGGTCAAAGGAACCGTGCTTCGCAAACGAGTTGAGCATGTGGTCAAAGAACGGTATGCCTGTATTGATGTCCGTGTTCCCGGAACCATCCAGGTTGACTTTTATTTCAATGTCTGTCTCGTTTGTTTTTCGCGATATTTTTGATTCCCTCATGATGGGTTTATATTATTTGGTTGGAATATAAAGGTGTTGTTCTATAAACATAAACAGAAAGTTTCTTAACTCGATAAAGATAATAATCCATTATATGATTCGCCAGAGATTCGTTCTTGATACCAGCGCCCTCACCGACACGCAGACACGGGAACTTGAGGGCGGGACTCTTTG
>JAPZAO010000007.1 GCA_027460615.1 Candidatus Methanoperedens sp. | reverse complement strand
AGACCTTTGTCCGCAATTAAGATACAAAAACCTTCCTTCAGGAAAGCCCTTGCACCGACACTAGCCCCACAGGACGGGGTTTCACAGTAGAACCTGCGGGCCGGGCAACAGTCAAAACTTCTTCCTCTGGCTTCGCCCCCCGCTATCGACGGTTTCGGGTTACAGGTAACGCCGAATTACCCGGGCTAGCCCGCCGCTGTGATATTGTTATTTGCATGCAATAAAGTTATCTCAACTGGGGTCATCAGGTATTATTATGGAAGAATTAATCGGTTTTGTTGCAAGCAACCAAAAAGCAAGCAAGATTCTTGCCGTACTGGATTCAAAGGGGCCTCTGGACAGCGCCACCATAGCGAAAACAGCGCGGATGGTGGGGGCGGATAAGAGTATTGAAGAACTGGTGGGGAAAAAGCTGTTAGCACTTTCAGGCGGGAAATATGCTTTGACGGAATTGGGGAAGCAAGTCAGTCATAAGCTGCGGAGCGTGCGATGAGCTGGGCGGATGGATTATAGATTATATGTGAATTTCCAAATAATAACTCACCGAAATCTTTATAGGCTAACAAAACCTACAAGTTAGGTATACCTAATTAAAAGAAAAAGGATACCTTATGTTAGCAAGTTTTCTAATAACCTTCAGGGAAGCGCTTGAAGCAGCCCTGATAATCGGAATAATCGCGGCTTATGTCGCAAAAATAGGCAGAAAAGACCTCAATCGTTACATCTACACCGGGATAATCGGCGCGGTTATCGCAAGTATCGGGGTTGCGCTCGTATTCAAATTAGTATATGGGGAACTTCAGGGAACGGCGGAGCAACTGTTCGAAGGCGCCGCCGCTCTTGCCGCTGCCGTTGTATTGACCTACATGATTTTCTGGATGGCGCAGAATTCAAAACAGATAAAAGGGGAAGTCCAGGAAAAGATAGACCTCTCAATATCGAAAGGCCAGACCATGGGAATTGCAGCCCTCTCCTTTATCGCCGTATTCAGGGAAGGGGTTGAGACTGTCCTGTTTCTTGGAACGCTTGCTATCCAGTCACCATTTGATACGCTTCTCGGTTTTGCTGCCGGGCTTGGGGTTGTGGTCTTTATGTCGTTTGTCATGTTCAAAGGAATGCACAGCCTTGACGTAACCAAATTTTTCAAATATACAAGCATACTGCTGATATTGTTCTCAGCCGGGCTGATAGCTACCGCCGTTGGTGAATTCAACGAAGTGGGAATCATACCCCCCGTAATAGAGCATGTGTGGGACTTGAACCCCCCACAGAACCCTGACGGCTCTTATCCTCTTCTTCATGAGAATGGTCTTATCGGAGGCGGCCTGAGCTCGCTTATTGGCTATCACGCAGCCCCTTCACTGACAATGGCACTTTCGTATATCGGTTACTGGATAATTATCGGAGTGTTTGTTTACAGGTCTTTCAAAGTACAGGAAAAGGTGAGATGACATGGAAGCTGATACCTCCAGGATTGAGGAATATCTTGAATCAATCTACAAACTCCAGCAGGAACAGCATCCAGTGAGCACATCCCGTCTTGCAGAACATCTGAAACTCTCACCGCCGTCCGTATCCGAGATGGTGAAAAAACTGGCGCAGAAAGGTCTTGTAAACCAGATAGAAAAAGGCGTATGCCTGACTGAAGAAGGAAGCAATATCGCCAAGAAAGTCATACGGAGACACCGCCTTTCCGAGCGATTACTTACCGATATCCTGGGCTTCAAATGGGACGAGGTGCACGATGAGGCGTGCAGGCTTGAACACGCGATAAGTCCTGAGATGGAAGACCGCATTGCAGAGAGCCTCGGAAACCCCAGGACATGCCCGCACGGTCATCCCATACCTGATAAGGACGGCGTATTTGTAAAAGAAACAGTCAGGCCGTTATCGGAATTAAAAGCCGGGGATAAGGGGATTATCGTCAGTGTGTTTGAAGAAGACCCGAAAATGCTCCAGTACCTCGCCTCGCTCGGACTGATTCCTGATGTGTGCGTAGAAGTGGAAGAAGTTGCGCCCTTCGGAGGTCCTTTAATCGTGTGCGTTGCAGGTTCCCGGTATGCCCTGGGAAGAGAAGTGGCTTCAAAGATAAAGGTAAAATGAAATGGCTCTTTCATGTCACGGCGCCCTCAATGAAATAAAGGGCAATACGGATTTTACGTTTGCGCTTGCGGGTAACCCCAATGTGGGTAAATCCAGTATATTCAACCGCCTCACAGGAATGGGTGTTGTGACCGCCAACTATCCGGGAAAGACCGTGGAACTGAATATGGCCACAACGACTTTTAAAGCCCTTCGCATCGGCATAATCGACCTTCCCGGAAGCTATGCCCTCGGCGCGGTGTCAGAAGACCAGTGGGTTGCCCGAAGGGCTGTGCTCGATTGTAAACCAGATGCTGCGATCATGATTCTTGACGCCACGAACCTTGCCAGGAACCTCTACATGACGCTCCAGTTCATTGACCTCGGGATTCCGCTTGTGGTTGCATTGAACCTGATAGACGAGGCAGAGAAAAGGAATATTATAATCGATGCGCCCCTGCTTTCCCAGCTTCTTGGTGTCCCCGTGGTAAAAACAATCGCCACCACAGGCAGCGGCCTTGATGAACTGGTACAAAAAGCCGTAGATGTTGCAGGACAAAGACAGAAAATCAAATACGATATTCACTACGGCGGGGATATTGAAGCCAGCATAAAAAAGCTTGGCGATTTACTTTCACCTTATTATTTCGGAATAAATCCGAGGGCTCTGGCAATACTGCTTCTTGAAGATGATTCTGAATTCATAGAACTTGTAAAGAAACACGCAAATGGAAATTCCATTCTCGAAGAGGCAAATAAAATCAGCCGGGATATCGAAGAAAAACATGGCGAAAAATCACCTCTCCGGATTGCCCGCGAACGGCATGGTCTTGCAGGAACAGTAGCCTCGCAGGTGCAGGGTGATGCCACACCTGCAAGGTCGGATAAGCTCTGGGCATACACCACATCGCCTCTGACGGGCATACCTCTTCTCATCTGTGTTCTTGGAGTAATATTTGCTTTCATGTTTTACGGCGGCAACTGGCTTTCCAATTTATTCAGCAGTCTCTGGGCATTGTATATGTCGCCTGTCATCGATGGCTCAATATTTTATATATTCGGGGCAGGGCTTGTAGGTAAAACCCTCATATGGGGCTTTGACGCCGGCATCCTTGCCGCACTTTCCGTCGGGATTCCCTACGTGCTCACCTTCTATTTCATGCTCGCATTCCTTGAGGATTCGGGTTACCTGAACTCGGTCGCATTCCTGACAGACAGGCTGATGCACAAGTTCGGGCTTCACGGGCGCGCCATTATCCCGCTTGTGGCAGGCGCAGGATGCAACGTGCCAGCCATCATAGGCACGCGGGTATTGACCACGATGCGCGAGCGGACGATAGCCAGCACCCTCATCACGCTCATCCCTTGCAGCGCCCGCACTGCTGTCATTCTGGGCGCGGTTTCACTGCTCGTGGGATGGAAGCCTGCGGTGGCGATATACGTCATCGTGCTAGCGCTTGTGTTTCTCGTGGGCGTCGGGCTGAACAAAGTAATGCCCGGCAGTTCCACAGGGCTTGTTATGGAGATGTTCCCCTTCAGGATGCCCTTGATGTCGAATATCATCAAGAAGACGTGGTACAGGTTCAAGGATTTCGTGTTCGTGGCATTCCCGATTGTGCTTGCCGGCTCTCTTTTTCTGGGGGCGCTTTATGAAACCGGCTATATCTGGAAACTGGCAGCACCGTTATCCCCGGTAGTCGTGGGGTGGCTCGGGCTTCCCGCCGTTGCAGGGCTTACGCTGATATTTGCCGTACTCCGGAAGGAACTTGCGCTCCAGCTGCTTGTAACGCTTGCGGTTGTCATGTACGGGGGCGGCGCAAAGAACCTTCTTCTTTTCATGAAGCCTGCCCAGTTATTCGTGTATGCCCTTGTTAACACGATTTATATCCCGTGCGTTGCTACTATCGCTGTCCTTGGCCGCGAGCTTGGCTGGAAGCGGGCATTCGGGATTATGATATTCACGATAATTCTTGCAATACTTATCGGAGGAGTTGCCAATCAGGTTATCGGATATTATCACCTCTTATGAGAACACGCCCTCTTTGCGGAGCCGGATTTGGTGCAATGGGCTGTGATGCCTGCAAGGTTTGCCCGCGTTTCATGAGATGCGGGCTAATAATGTGTCCTTATTGCGGGCATGAATTTCCACTTGTTTAACCTACCCGTAAAGTTTAAATCGTCAATTGACGTAATATGATTAGGCAAAAGCCGAAGTAGTTTCCTCCTATATCCCGTCAACGATTCTATTCTAACGGCTTTTGCCATCTTTTCCAATCAGATTCTACCTTTGCAAGATATTAAACTTATTCTAATCAACTAGCTACTTTCACCCTTGTCTCCAACATCTGAGCACTTGGAGATGATATTTTATGATTTGGGTTATTATTTCAACTTTTAATTTAAAAAAATATCTTAGTAAACTATAAAAAACTAAAATAAGCTTTTATAGATTGTAAAAACCCAAAAACCCTGAAAAACTCTCAGTATCGTTAAATTAGCAATTGTTATACTATTGGTAATCTGCAAAGATGCCTTATTGCATCTCAAGCAGGCAGATAGGAGAAAAAGAATGAATAGGAAAA
Organism: Candidatus Methanoperedens sp.; assembly: GCA_027460615.1. Lineage (GTDB taxonomy): Archaea > Halobacteriota > Methanosarcinia > Methanosarcinales > Methanoperedenaceae > Methanoperedens. Next base: position 28,401 of record JAPZAO010000007.1, on the reverse strand, counting down.
AACAAATGAACAATAAATTGAAAATTGGGATGCTGCTTTTAATAGCGGCTCTGGTGGTTGTATCAGGAGCATCAGCATACCCGTCAGAGGATGTTGCATGCACTGGCTGCCATACTCTTTCGAGTAGTGTTAGCATCACCGCAACAACCCCAAAAACGACAGTAACGCCAGGAGAGAGTTTTGTTGTAACTGTAACCTGGAGCCCATCAGGCGCGACAGCAAAATGGCCGTCAGTAGTAAATGATAATGCGCTTTTTGGCATTCCTTCAGGTGGAGTTATTGTCAGCGGTAGCGGAACAGGAACAACAACTTTAACAGCACCTTCGGCTGCAGGTACTTATAAAGTTACGGTTTATGCTTCCACAAAATCAGGTGGTCCAATAACCAACTTTAAAGATATTACGATTACAGTGCAGGCAGCGCCGACACCGGTACTGACAACCATAACGGTTTCACCCCTCACAGCATCGAAAGTAGTTGGTGAAACACAGACCTTTACGGCAAATGGTTCTGACCAGAACGGCGGTTCCATATCGATTAGCCCGGCAGTGTTTTGGAGCAGCAGCAACACCACAGTTGGAACAATCAATCCAACCACAGGCGCATTCAATGCACTTGCATCAGGAACGACAACTATAACAGCCAAGAACGGAACGAGTGGAACTGTCAGCGGAACGGCAAGTGTAACTGTAACTCTGACACCGGTACTGACAACCATAACGGTCTCACCCACAACAGCATCGAAAGTAGTGGGCGGAACACAGACCTTTACGGCAGCAGGTTTTGACCAGAACGGCGGTTCCATAACGATTAGCCCCGCAGTGGTTTGGAGCAGCAGCAATACCACAGTTGGGACAATCAATTCTGCAGGCGTGTTTACAGCACTTGAAGCAGGAACGACAACTATAACTGCCACCAATGGAACAGGTGGAACTGTCAGCGGAACGGCAAGTGTAACTGTAACTCTGACACCGGTACTGACAACCATAACGGTCTCACCCTCAACAACATCGAAAGTAGTGGGCGGAACACAGACCTTTACGGCAGCAGGTTTTGACCAGAACGGCGGTTCCATATCGATTGGTCCTGCAGCGGTTTGGAGCAGCAGCAACACCACCGTGGGAATAATCAATTCAACCACAGGCGTGTTTACAGCACTTGAAGCAGGAATAACAACAATAATCGCCTCAAATGGAACTGATGGAACTGTCCTCGGAATGGCAAGTGCAACTGTAACAGCTCCAGGAACATCGGCACTGACAACTATAAAAGTCTCACCCCCAAAAAAGTCGTTAAAAGTAAACGGCACACAGACATTTACAGCCACTGCATTTGACCAGCTGGGCAACATCATCTCGGCAATATTTACATGGGTGAGCAGCAACCCGACAGTTGGTACCATCGATGCCTCAGGCAAGTTCACGGCATTATCAGCAGGAACTACCACTATAACCGCATCAAACGGCACAATCAACGGAAGTGCAATCGTATCGGTAAGAGCACCGCACAATAACACACATGAGCTAGAAGAGGAAGACGAGGACGAGCAACATCACGTGCAAGAGGATGAGCAAGAAGAGAACGAACAACAGCACGAGCAAGAGCACAATAACACACATGAGCATAACAACACGATTGAGCACACCAACACAGTAGAGCATACCAACAACAAAATAGACCACACCAACACAATAGTACATACTAACACAGTAGTACATACCAACACACAAGTGAACAAAGGTACAACCAACAAGAACAAAAAGGATAAACAAAAGGATGACTAAGTTTCCATAACGGAGATTTAATCAAACCTTTCTTTTTTTATTTTTCCAGTGATACCCTTGGTGAAAATCCGTTACTGAATTTACCATCGAGCAGCAGCAGTTGTTTTTCAGTCTCCAATAGCCGTAAGTATTCATCGCTCTATTTCATTTTCAGCTAGAAAGCATCCATTTTCCTGGGTCGATTGCATTAGTCATCAGAATGAGATATTTATATTAGTTTCTATGACCTGAATTTTGTTTATTTTTAGTGCTATAGCTTTGATTTAAATAAAACTTATTTTTAATCAATAAAAAACTATAATAATCTTAAATAAAGCTTTAAAAACCCAATAAAAACTCAAAAATCATCGATGTATTTAAGTCCAATAAATATATAGTAACAACTAGGAGGAGCCGAACCTTCCACATACCAAATGGATTATTGCTATCTGATCCATAAGAACCTCTTTTTTTTGGCTCCTCTAACACCCTCAACAAAGACGAGCAGAAATCTTAATACTGATGCGCATAGTTTCATATCGATGAAAAAACTGTTTCTTTTATGCATTTTTTTAATACTTGGGATGCATGTAGCAGGAGCCGAATCCATCATCACGGTTAATGTTAACGAAAGCGGAACTGCATTTTGGACAATGGAAAAACGCCTGCCTCTTACAAAGCCTGAACTAACTGAATGGGAAGCAGCCATAAAGTCGGGACAGAATATCTCACGTTACAAGGATGTCCCGGAGTTTAATGATACGATTAACCAGTTCCAGCGTTCATCCCAAAATTTCTCAAACCGCTCGATGGAAATCGCAGATGTCACTATCTCTTTTGATACGCTAAGTACTGTTTCAGGTGATTTCGGCATTATCCGTTATGCCTTCCTGTGGACGAATTTTTCTCGCAGGGATTCTGATAGTATTTTTGTAGGGGATGCTTTCTCTGGAATGGTACTTTCCCCTGATAGCGTACTTATAATCAACATCCCTGTGGGTTATAATGTCATGAACGTATCTCCCAGTTACGACCAGCGTGATGGGAGCAGATTGATATGGGGTGGGACGCTGTACCGCAACTTCAGTATAGGAGAGCCTGCTCTTGTGCTCTCACGTTCCACGACGTCTGTTGCCAATGCGCCGGAAAATTTCATGTGGCCTTTGATAATAATTTCCATGGTTGTTATTGTATCCGTGGCTTTAGTGGTGTTCTTGAGAATAAAACGCAGCGCTAATTTAACTGAAAAAGGAAACGAGTCAAAGCACGAGCATGGGGAGCTTAAGGAAATACTTAAAACCCCTGAGGTATGGAATAATCTTGTGCAGTTGCTTCACAAAGAGTTCGGGACGCAAAGCGTGGAAGAGCTTGAAAAGGCTGCAAGAGAGCAAAGATTGAAAAAATTAGATGAAAAAGCCCAAACACCTCGTGCCGAGGAGGATTTAGAGTATGAGGAAATGATAGAACAGTACCTTCTGAGGTCGGGTGGGCAGGCATATCAATCAGATATAGTTAAGGAGAGCGGACTCTCGAAATCCAAGATAAGCATGGTTCTCGCAGCTATGAAAGAAGACGGACTGATCATCAAGATCAGGAAAGGCAAAGAGAATTTGATACGCCTGGTCAAATAAGTTACTGCGGATGGTTGGAACAAGATATGAAAGTGTTCTTTGCAGGGTCTATAAGAGGCGGGCGCAGCATGCTGCTTGAGTACAACCAGATAATAGAGCTACTGAAAAAGTCGGGGCATGATGTGGTTAGTGAGCATGTGGCTTCAGTAAAGCTTGAGGAGGCTGAGGTCAGACTCACAGAGGAGGAGATTTTCTTAAGCGATATAAGATTCATAGATGAGTGCGACTGCCTTGTGGCAGATGTGACAGTCCCATCCATCGGCGTGGGCTACGAGATATGCTATGCTGTATCAAAAGGTAAACGCGTGGTCTGCGTCTATAAAGAGGGAACGAATGCGTCAGCCATGGTGCTGGGGAACCGGCGCGTAACCACAGTCCCATATGCGAGCATGGAAGGATTGGAGAAAAGCCTTGCTTTACATTTGCGATAAGGCTCTGGACTTGACAGAGGCCTCACGGAAGATTGAATCCTATTTTTTCCTTTTAGCCACTCTGGAAATCAGCAATACGAGAATTAATCCAGCTATTTCAAACCCCGGGGATTTTTGACTCTGCGCTCCCTGCGCTGTTTCTGCCGGCAGAGTTGTTTTCCCGGGTGATGAAAGACTATTTTCTGCAAGTTTCAATTCATCAGTAGCATATCCCGCATACTGCAATGCAACCGCAGTGTCATTCTTCCAGAAAGATTGGAGCGCCTGATTGTTATTGTAATCCTCGGCATTATTGAGATGAGTTTGCGCTTCCGAAACATCCAGACCCTGTTCCTTTGCAGTCTTAACCCTTGCTGTTAATTCCCTGTATTTTGCATCATTATCGACTATTTTCATTAATATATCTGAAAATGAACCCTTAATGCTGATAACGTCGCCGTTATTCAATTGGAACCAGGTAAGAACAACATGTTCGAACTGTAACAATTTCTTATATGGCTTCGGGGCGCTGGATTTTACATCAACCGAAGTGGCGGTCACACCTTTTGGAAGAAAAACCTGGCTTCTGATTTCGCTATCCTGGGACACTGATATTTCAGTATCTTTCCCTGCGACAATTGCCTGGGGCGCTTTGACGGGTATGCTGATAGAATAATCCGAACCTTCTTTTACCGCCCAGTTTTCCGCTGTCAAACTAATGCGCCCGTCCCATTTCTTTCCCGCTTCAAGCGGCTTGTTGAATTTGATGATTATCTTAACGCCGTCAGGAACTGTCTGTTGCGATACTTCCTGGCCTGTTGCCGGGATACTTATTATTTGGTCATTTGTTATTGTTACCCTGGAAGCAGGAACCACAAAAGAAAAACCCTCAAGAGGCGTGGAACCTCCATTCTCAATCTCGGTTTGTATAACCTCGTCTACAGACCCGGTGTCGTTCAAAGTTACATTCAGCACCCATCTATTAAGCGTTACGCCCCCTGCAAATACCGGAGAAGCGGTTAGCATCAGTATAAGGGAAAAAACAAGAATTTTTTTTGTTGTCATTTATCTCAGGTCTTATTAAACTTGCAAAACTAATAACGTTTACGCTTTCACCAGCTCCCCGGTTCTCTCATATACCCTGAGTCCGGATGGCAGTTTTTCTTTGAACTCTTTTCCGCGCAGGACCTCAAGGAAGGTCTTAATCTCCTTCGTCCCCAAAAGCCTGTGCGGTATGACAAAATCATATTCCTCATCCGCGATTTTGATGAACTTAAGCCCGTTTAATTCAGCTACCGTACGGATGCCAATTCCTCCATCGGCCTTCCCGAGTTTAACCGCAGCCGCCACGGCGCTGTGGGTTCTCGCTTCTGTATGATAGCCATTTATCCTGCCTGTAAGTTCTTCAAATGTTACTCCCCTCTGCTTTGCGATATCCTTAAGTTTCATATCTGTCATGACCCTTGTCCCCGAGCCTGTATTCCTGTTAATAATCCTTGCATTTATTATATCCTCAAATTTCTTTATACCGCTGTCCTTTCTCACAATCAAGCCCTGTTCTCTCAGATACCCTTTTACAAGCACAGAGTCAGTTATTCCGAACCTTTCAAGAAAAGGTACATTGTATATTCCGGATTCGTCAAGCAGATGTATCCCTGCAATATCAGCGATACCGCTCCGGATAGCGCTTAACCCGCCTGAAGAGCCCACATTTATCACGCGAATTTTCAGGCCGGTGATATCAGCAAGCGTATCAAGCCCGAGGCAGTGGCTGCCCACGAATAGCAAATCCGAAGATTCAAGCTTTCCAAACAGCGTGACCTCCACTGATTCACCGGCGTCTATCATCTCTACATTTCCCGGGATTTTGACAAAGCCGTCAGCCTCCGAAAGCGTGGTTATGGCGCCTGAACCTTTCTCAACAGGATAAGCAATGTTCCTGACAATACCAACCGGAAGAAGCTGGCTTCGCCCTTCGGAACGGATACGGACAGCCATTTTTGCCTTTGTTTGTAAGCGCTCTTCTTTTTTTCCAAGCATTTTCCTGATAAGCGGCGCCACAAATTCATTAAAAATCGTAAGCGAGGATGCAGGATACCCGGGAAGACCAAAGACAGGTTTCCCGAATACTTTCCCGATAATCGCAGGTTTTCCGGGTTTGATATCTATCCCGTGAGCCAAAACTTCGCCATTTTTCTCGATTATCCTGTACATGATATCACCCGAACCTGCTGAAGTGCTCCCTGAAGCCAGGATGATATCGCATCCCTCTGCCGCTTTCTTAAGGGCTTTTGTTATTTCATTCTCGTTATCTTTTACTATGCCGTAACGAACTGGTGTCCCGCCGCATTCCTTTACAGCACAAAAGAGCGAAAAAGAATTAATGTCATATATTTTTCCTTCACCGAGTTCACGGCCTGGCTCTGCAAGCTCATTTCCTGTGGAGATAATACCTACATTTAATCTCAAAACGCTTGCGGTTTTTTTCCCTATAGAAGCCAGAACCCCGATTTCCCGCGCGGTGAGAAGTGTACCTTTTTTCAATACCCGCTCGCCGACCATGATATCCGAACCTGCATGCATTACGTTTTCATTGATAGAAACAGGGCGGTGGACATACAGGTCCTTGTCGATATGCGTGTACTCTACCATCACGACGGAATCCGCACCTGCGGGCATGACAGCCCCGGTTGAAATTTCAACTGCCTCGCCCCGTTCCATATGTATGTCAGGATTTACCCCGGCTGGAATGGCACCCACGAGTTTAAGCCGGATGGGTCTGTCTTCGCGTGCCTGGTAAGTATCAGGGGCACAAACAGCGTAACCGTCCATTGAAGCCCTGGTAAATGGAGGCACATCCACTTCAGATACTATATCCTTTGCAAGGACGCAGCCGGAAGCGTTTTCAATGTCCACCTCGACTGAGCTTGAGTGGACATCAAGGCTCTCGATAATATTCCTTGCCTCATCCATGGTAACGAGTTTCCTGAATTCTTTCACACCCATTATCATGAACCCTGAAGTTAAATCATTTATCTAATTCAATACATTTTTCAGGCTGTGGGACAGAATTAGGCGGTGTACAAGTTCCTATTTCACAACTTCTGTAAACGTTAAGCATGAAGATATACCGCCAGTGTATTGCCTGTTTCTGGGTTAATTATTTATAGTATTAGAGCGATAGCCAACTTCCCCAAATAGAGGAAAAATGCCTGAATATACACTGTTCTTAGGTTGCATCATCCCCGCCCGCTTTCCTTTCATGGAAAAGTCAACACGGCTTGTCATGTCAAAACTCGGCTGCGTTCTCCACGACCTTGAAGGGGCAACCTGCTGCCCCACAAAAAGTATCATAAAGCCCATGGGCGACATGACGTGGTATGTGACGGCAGCAAGGAACCTCGCGCTGGCTGAGAAGGCAGGTCATAATTTACTCGTACCCTGCAACGGCTGCTACAGCACCTTAAAATCCGTTGAAGTCGAAATGAGGATAAATCCCGGTCTTCGGGAAGAGGTGAATACAATACTTTCCTCTGCGGGACTTGAATACAACGGGACTATCGAAGTAAAGCACCTCGTTGAAGTGCTGCATGATGAAATAGGCATACCGAAGATAAAGCAGCACATCAAGAAACCTTTTGACGGCATGAAGATTGCAGCGCACGCCGGATGCCATATGCTCCGCCCAAGCTCATCCATATTTTTTGACGATCCTAACAAGCCAAAGAAGTTCGATGCACTGATTGATGCCCTCGGGGCAAAGAGCATCGAATATGAAACAAAGATGCTGTGCTGCGGCGGTAACTTGAACGCTGCCGACGAACCTGATGAGGCCACTGCCCTTGCTCGCATGAAGCTCCTTGAGGTCTCAAAAAAGGCGGATGCGATTTCCCTCACATGCCCATCGTGTTTTATGCAGTATGATTCGCGCCAGTACCTCATGCAGAAAAGCGGTGAAAAATTGAACGTCCCGATACTGTATTATCCCGAATTGCTCGGGCTTGCCATGGGTTTCACGACAGGAGAGCTTGGCATGGATATGCACAGGATAGACGCTGCTGAATTCCTGTCGAAATGGGATTCAAGATATAATTATCTTAAGGCTCTCAAAGAGGTATTCGACCTGCCTGCAATCCGGAAGTGTTATGAATGCGGAGCCTGCGTAAACGACTGCCCTGTTGTGAAGATAAACCCCGAATTCAATCCCAACGAGATAATCGGAAAACTGCTTTCCGGAGAACTTGAGGCCGTAATTGAATCGCATAACATATGGCGGTGCGTGGATTGCTATACATGTTATGAACTCTGCCCGCAAAAAATGGGCATGAATAAGATATTTGATAAATTAAAGCATATAGCTCTTGAGAAGGGAAAAGGACCGAAAGGTTTTGCAGCCAGCATCGAGATGTTCAAGAAGGATGGGAGACTGGGAGAACCCACGTCTGTCAGGAAGAAATTGAAACTTCCGGAGCCGCCAAAAAGCGGGGCAGAGGAATTAAAAAAATTATTAAATCATATTAATCAAAAAGGAGAAGAAAATGAAGTGTGATAGAATACCTTCGGGATGTGCAATATCCGGAATGATGAGTGAGCAAGGAAGACGCATCGACGGCAGGATTATAATACAATCCATTGCCTGCATGCATGACCGCTCAAACGGGCTTGGCGGCGGATTTGCAGCCTATGGTATTTATCCGAAACGAAAAGACATGTACGCTTTTCACATGATGTATGATAACATGGAAGCAAAAGAAGCCACAGAAGAATTCTTCAAGGACTACTTTAATGTGGACAAGGACGAGCCCATTCCAACACAACGGCAAAATGGCATTTCAAATCCTCCCATACTCTGGCGGTATTTCCTTGAAGTGCCCGAGAACAAGCTTGAGTTCCTCACCGAGAGGGATTATGTCACGAATACCGTGATGAAAATCAATTCCGAGATAGAAGGGTCTTTTGTTGCATCAAGCGGCAAGAACATGGGCGCATTCAAAGGCGTTGGGTATCCTGAAGATATCGGCAGGTTCTACAAATTAGAAGATTACAGCGCGTACATCTGGACTGCCCACGGCAGGTTCCCAACGAACACACCAGGCTGGTGGGGCGGCGCTCATCCGTTTACGCTTCTTGACTGGTCAGTGGTTCATAACGGTGAAATATCATCATACGGCATCAACAAGCGTTACCTTGAGATGTTCGGCTATAAGCTTGAATTAAGAACCGACACAGAAGTTATCGCTTACCTGATTGACCTGCTCGTGCGGCGGCATAAGCTTCCCATCGATAAAGCAGTAATGTCCCTCGCATCCCCATTCTGGAAGGATATAGACCGCATGGAACCCGAGCAAAAGAAAACCGCCACCATGCTGCGGCAGGTTTACGGAAGTACGCTTTTAAACGGGCCGTTCAGCATAATCATAGGACACAGCAATGGAATGATAGGATTGAACGACAGGATCAAGCTTCGCCCCATGACCGCAGCCCGAAAGGACGATATGCTATACATGGCCTCTGAAGAATCTGCTATCAGGGAAATTGCTCCCGACCTTGATGAAGTGTGGAGCCCGAAAGCAGGCACGGCTGTAATAGGTACACTGAATGCAGAGGTGGAATAATGGAGTCGCAACTTCCTGCAGAATTTGTCGTGAACGTGGATCATGAAAAATGCCGCCGGTGCAAGCGCTGCGTAATAAACTGCAGTTTTGGTGCGATTGAGTTCAAGGATAAGGTCACCCCGAATAACAGGCAGTGCGTGGCATGCCACAGGTGCGCAACCTTCTGCCCCGAGAACGCCATAACTATCACAGAGAACCCGCTTGATTACAAGTATGGGTACAACTGGACGCCTGAAATAAGAAAGAACATATTAAAACAGGCCGAAAGCGGCGGCATCATCCTTACAGGTATGGGAAATCCCAAACCTTACCCCATCTACTGGGACCATATGCTGATAGATGCCTGCCAGGTGACTAACCCGTCAATCGACCCGCTGCGCGAACCGATGGAATTGCGCACGTATCTTGGAGCAAAGCCCGATAGTCTGGAATTCGATGGGAACGTGAGCCTGAAAACCGAGCTTGCGCCGCAGGTGAAACTTGATATACCCATAGTGTTCGCTGCAATGTCATACGGTGCCATAAGCTTAAACGCCCACAAGGCGCTTGCCATGGCTGCAACGCGCATGGGAACGCTGATGAATACAGGCGAAGGCGGGCTGCATGAGGATATTGCGCCTTATGCTGACAGGATTATCGTACAGGTCGCATCGGGACGGTTCGGCGTGACGAGTAAATACCTGAACAGAAGCGCTGCTGTGGAAATAAAGATCGGGCAGGGTGCAAAGCCCGGAATTGGCGGGCACCTGCCGGGTGAAAAGGTAGGAGAGGACATCTCCAAAACCCGAATGATACCCGTAGGAACCGATGCTTTATCTCCTGCACCGCATCACGATATATATTCAATAGAAGACCTCTCGCAATTGATATATGCGATAAAAGAGGCTACCGATTATAAGAAACCCGTTTCGGTGAAGATTGCGGCAGTACACAATGTAGCTGCCATCGCAAGCGGCATCGTGCGGGCAGGCGCGGATATTGTGATGCTTGACGGATTCCGCGGAGGAACGGGCGCGGCACCCATGGTTATCAGGGACCATGTGGGAATACCCATCGAACTTGCCCTTGCAGCTGTTGATGAAAGGCTGAGGCAGGAAGGAATACGCAACCGTGCTTCCATCCTTGTAGGAGGAAGCATAAGGCAGAGCGCTGATGTTGTAAAAGCCATAGCGCTTGGCGCGGATGCCTGTGTCATCGGCACCGCGTCCCTAATAGCGATGGGATGCAGGGTATGCCAGAAGTGCTACACCGGCAACTGCGCATGGGGCATTGCAACGCAGAAGCCCGAACTTGTGCGCCGGCTGAATCCAGAACTGGCGGCTGACAGGCTGTGCAATCTTCTTACCGCATGGGGGCATGAGATACAGGAAGTGCTTGGCTCACTCGGTATAAACGCCATCGAGTCATTGCGCGGAAGCAGGGAACGCCTGCGCGGCGTTGGGCTTCCCCAGGAGACGCTTGACATACTCGGGATCAAACATGCAGGAATAGGACAGTGATGATTGTGAGAATTGACGCAAAAGGCATGCACTACAGGCCATTGAATAAGATTATCCGCGACGCTATTGTATCGGGCGAAAAAGAGTTCGAACTCGATAACATAGGCGGGCAGAGGTATATCGGCGCCGGAATAAATGAAAGCGTTAAGATTACCATTAACGGCACGCCGGGAAACGACCTCGGGGTTTTCATGAACGGGCCGAAAATCATCGTTAATGCGAATGCCCAGGACGGTATCGCAAATACCATGAATGCGGGTGAGATTATCGTTCACGGGAATGTCGGCGATATTATCGGGTACGGGATGCGCGGCGGGAAGTTGTACATCAAGGGAGACGCAGGCTACCGTGTCGGCATCCATATGAAGGAGTACAAGAAACAGGTCCCTATCATAATAGCTGGCGGGACTGCCGGCGACTTTTTCGGCGAATACATGGCTGGCGGCATAATGATTCTGCTCGGCATGAACGGGAAGAGCCCGCTTGTGGGCGACTACGTCGGTACAGGCATGCACGGCGGCGTGATGTATATCCGCGGGAAGGTTGACCCGTATCACCTGGGGAAAGAGGTGAGCTGCCTTGAGTTGAGCGAGGAGGATACGAAGCTCATCGGGTCTTATCTCAAGGAGTATTGCGAGCATTTCGGGTTTGATTTTGATGAAGTCATGAGCGGGAAGTTCACGAAGCTTGTGCCGCTGTCGATAAGGCCGTATGGAAATTTGTATGTGTATTAAGTCAGAGTAGGCATCATATTTTATATCTACAATTTTATTTTGTGGATCATTTTCCAAGCTTATTTTCGACCCATTCAACAAGCCGCTGGGCATCCTTTAGCATTTCTTGTGCTTCAGTTTGCTTGATCAGCCTGTCTTCATATTCAGCGGCATTCTTCAACGATAGTATCCTTCTTGCTTGTTTCAGCTTTGATTCGATTTCAGATCTTTCAAAAGGGAGACTGCCCAGAAGTTCTACTGCCTGCATGTGATCCGCCCCACCATGGCGTAATTGTAGAAATTTAACACAAATCGCATCGCATGCACTAATGACGGCATGGATTGAGAGGACTGCTGCTGAGTTCCAATTCTCTTTCTCTGCCTCCATTATGGCACCTTTTAGGAAATCTCCGGCTTTGGTGAGATATATTTTGTCTGAACCTATCCTTGCAGGTTTGGTGGCTATACCTCTTACCATTCAAACCCCTCTCGCTTGAAGATGATTTCACCGTTTTTTATTTCCCTGAAAATTGATCTGGTTTTCAAGTCTTGAAGTTCTTCCTCGTGCTTTATCATCAGTGATACAGGATTGCCGAATTTATTTTGAGAAACATTTGTAAGGAATGTCAATTTATCTTCTAATTTTGACTTTTCACCTTTGCAGACTATAAAGATATCCACATCGCTGTCTGCTCTTTCCATGCCTTTTACGATGCTGCCAAAAAGAACCGCAAGCTCTATTTGAGGCAGGCTTTGGACTGACTCTTCAATCATATTTTTAAGTTCCACGAGAACATTTCTCTCAGCCTCAAAATTGCTGAATAGGAGTGGATAAAGAATATGTTCTTTGTTCAGTGAATATAGATTTGCTTTACCGATTCGCTTTCTGTCGAGCAATCCATTGTCCAGGAGAGATTTTACGTTCCTGTGGACGCTTGCCTGTGGGATTCCCGCTATCCTCTCAAGTTCACTTTCTGTGAATCCCTTTTCAGGATATGTGAAGAATGCCCTGAGCAGTCTCACTTTTGTCTTATTTCCCAGCATTTCATCCAGGATATTGTGGAATTTCATGATTATCTTTTCATTTTTGAATCAATTTATTCCTTTTTGAATAAATAAAGGTTTTGGATTCGAGATTATTCCAGATAAGTCAGTTTCTATTTCGATTTATTTCAACACCCGCCCGTGCTCATCAATCTCCCCTCTCTTGATGCGCGTACTGGATATCGGCAACCCATCATCTGCAAGAACATAATCCACCAGCACGATTTCTATTTGCCCCAACTTTTTCTCCCCACGTATCTTGTTTATCTTCAATCCTATAGGATGCGTCTCAGGGGATACAACAAGAAAATCAAAATCATCACGTATTGTCGGGCCGTACGGGTCATCCAGCCTCACAATTACAGGAGCTATCCCCTGCATTTTAATAAAGCGCAAGACTTCATTGTAGCGTGCCTTGTAATCAGCCACTTCATGAACTTTGTTCCTTGCCAATGAATCCGAGGTCAGCCCGACAAGTAACTCACCGTTGCGGCTCAATTCAACAGCTTTCATCAACAGGGCTTTATGACCGTCATGAAGAGGATCAAAAGTCCCCCCAACTGCTACACGTGCCATATTCGCAAAATTGAACTGGCAAACGATAAGAGTATCTTTTAATATCTCTTAAGCAGTTTCAGGGGGTATCAGACGACAGGTATGCGAAGCATACCTGAACACCGCATAAAGCGAGGTGTCGGTTTATGGACGAGACAATACACTGGGCAGATGTTATAGCAGAAAATGTACTTGCACGGGGAAAAAAGCACACCGTAGCCTCAGGCATCACACCTTCGGGGCCCATCCACATTGGCAATATGAGAGAAGTGGTCACGGCAGATGCGGTTTACAGGGCGCTTTCGGACAAGGGCGCAGATGTGCGCTTGATATATATCGCGGATACACTTGACCCCCTCCGCAAAGTCTATCCTTTCCTTTCAAAAGATTACGAAGCCCATGTGGGAAAGCCGCTTTCTCAAATCCCATGCCCATGCGGAAACCATAAAAGTTATTCAGAACATTTCCTTCTCCCCTTCATTGATGCGCTGCATTCCCTGGGAATCAAGCCGCATGTTTACAGGGCTGATGAACTCTATAAAGAGGGAAAATACGTTGAAGCGATAAAAAAAGCCCTGCTAAACAGGGATGCCATAGCCCAAATCCTCAAAGAGGTTTCAGGGCGGGAGCTTGAACCTGACTGGAGCCCGTTCAATCCAATATGCAATGAATGCGGACGGCTCAGCACGACGAAAGTGACAGGGTTTGACATTGCTAAAGAGACAATTGATTATGCCTGTAAATGCGGCTCTCAGGGGACTGTATCTATGAAAGGCGGCGGCAAACTCAACTGGCGCGTTGACTGGCCTGCAAGGTGGCCCATTTTCGGCACCACTGTTGAGCCGTTCGGCAAAGACCATGCCACAGCAGGCGGTTCATACGATACAGGAAAGAGGATTGCCCGCGAGATATACGATTACGAGCCGCCGTACCCGATAGTGTATGAGTGGATAATGCTGAAAGGCAAAGGCGCCATGCATTCATCCACGGGTCTTGCGATATCGATAAACGAGATGCTTGAGATAGTGCCGCCTGAGGTCCTGCGCTACCTGATTATCAGGCAGAAACCCGAAAAACATATTGAATTTGACCCCGGACTTGCTTTCCTCAATCTTATTGATGAGTACGACCAGGTGGAAGGGGATAAAAGGGCGTACCAGCTTTCAAAGACCGAGGGCACCGAACCTTCCAAGATTCCATTCAGGCACATGGTGACGGCAGTACAAATCGCAGATGATCGGGGTTTTGATTACCTGCTTACTGTTTTGAAACGGACGGATTACAATACCTCGGATGTGGCTGCTATAAGGCAGAGGGCGAACAATGCAAGGAACTGGCTTCTTAAATATGCGCCCGAGTTCGTGAAATTCAAAGTGCAGGAGACGATTCCACCGCAGGTAAAGAGTTTCACAAAAGAGCAGAAGCTTGTGCTTGCCATCTTGGCTGATGAACTTGAGCAGGGCATGACAGGGCAGGAAATCCATGATAATATGTATAAGGTGGCAGAGGAAGCGGGACTTGACGGGAAGAAGGTTTTCGAGACTGTATATCAGGCGCTTCTGGGGCTCAAGTCGGGGCCAAGGGCGGGGCATTTCCTGGCGTCGCTTGATAAGGATTTTGTAGTGAAGAGGTTTAAAGAGGCGAGTCTATAAAAAAAGACAATTGGCTTTGGCGTTATTTTCTCAACACCTCAAACAGCATAAAAATCCCGATTATCAGCACCGCCGCAGCCCATATCGAAAAATCGGGAAGCGCATAATATTTCGCTGCACCAAAGAGCACTCCCAGAGCGCCAAGCCCGATGGTGAACTTGCTGATATTGAGCTTCCAGATAATCCGCAGGAGGTTCAACAATAGCAGAATCCCGCCGCTTCCTGCATATATGAGCGCCCATTTATCAATTTTATACAGGCTTTCAAGAATCCAGCTTCCACCTATGAGTATGAAAAATAAAGCCCAAGAGAATTTAATAAACTTCATGTTCAGCATATGCTTCGCAATGAGAGCCTTTTCATCCATCACGACTTCTACTTTTACCATGTGGCTTCCCAATATACGGCTTAAAGTTTAAACATTACCCTGTTAATCCGATTTCAATGCTAACATTGATAAGAAGTTAGACTCATTTACGGCGCAGGTGAAATTATGAGTGAATGTTTCCTTTGCCATACTGCTCTTGAACCCGTTAACGATGCCGAGATAGAAGGCGTCGAACTATGCATTGACTGCTGCGAAAGAATGGATGCTGTTGTAAGAGATTACCTGACCTCAAGTCCCGGAGGCCTGGAACTTGTTGTTGATATAATTGCAGACGACCTCTCAAACCCTGAAAGCAAGTTGAGAGATGCCCTCAAAGATGTTATCAAAGAAGTTATGTCAGAAAAATAAAAACTTTAACATTCAGGGGATTGAGTAGAACATCCTGCCGATAAGCATTACTATCAAAAATATGATAACTATAAGTAAGCCGATAATAATATCGTCTTTCTCAAAATTTATGTCTTTCATTTTGTAATCACCAAGACTTCTATTCTTTTTTTATGGTATATATATTCATCTAAATAATAATTTTATAAAAAGTTAAAAATGAGGAGCTAATCCTTTATTCAATTCTTTTTTATACCTGTTTTTGGCGATGCTCACCATATCTCTCGGGATAGAATGTTTGTTAATCGCCAGATGATTTTCAATAATCTTTAATTCATTCTGGTAAGAGGGAGCGATTAATGCCGCATATTCCAAGCCGTCACTGGTCAGGACATATTCATATCGCTGCTGCCACCTGCCCCTTTTCTCAAAATAACGCAGGTCTTCATCCACCATGCCCATTGCCACAAGAAGCTGGATATCCTCAAAAAGTTTATCACTGTACGGGAAACCGTAGCGGTTATGGAACCTGTAATCGAACAGGTTGCGCAGCCTGTCTATTTTTTCAAATTCCCTTACAAGGCGGTATATAAGGTTAATATTGCGAAGCCTTGGCATAGTTATTCTTCCTTCCGCTTCCTTGCTGAACAACCTGTGCGCGCTGTAGAAAATAAGAAGGAGACCTTCGATAGGCAGGTTGGTCTCATTCCTGATAAAGTGCAAAAGTTTCGGGGATAAGCTCTCGATACCGAGCAGGAAATCGTGTGACGCCTGGGACAGCGTGGAATCATCCTCGTGCCTTGAAAATATGCACAGCGATATCTGGCGCGAAATCGCCCTTACCAGTCCATTTGCAAGAGCCGATTCGTCATAGAAAAATCCTTCTTCTTCCCCGAGTTTCACCCGTGTGCTTTTGGGAATTCCGCCTGCAACATCAAGGTCTATGAGCACAGGAGCGCCGTACTTTTTAGCAAAACGCTTTGCAAGCTCATCTTCAAACATCTTCCTGGCAACGCCATTCCTGGCAATGGTTGAAAGCGCCATTCTTGTCAGCGGATTGAGGTTCTTGTGTGTAAAACGCGCAACTGCATTGCAGATGTATGCGTTTCTCAAATTTGCGACCAGTTTTTTGGAATTCTCATCGCCATTTGATTCTATAAAATTCAAAAGGTCGCTGTCTATGTATGAGGTGAAGAATTTCGCCATAATTGTTTTGACATCGTTCCCCGATTTCTCATATAAGCCAAGCGCCTTTTCAAGAGCATGGAGAAGCATCACCCTTGCTCCCTGCGTTTTCGGATTATGGATTATGGCGGAATAATGATGCGCCCTTGCAATCAGCATGGATTCAGCGGCTGTGAGCGCCATATCTTCATCGTAACTCTCTGAACCCCCAAGTATTACCCTGTCGTTGTATAGCGACATGCTTCCGATAATCTGGTCAAGGTCCACAAGCCCGAGAGAGACACCAGTGTGGTATGAATCGCGAAGCAGGAAATCAATCCTGTCAGCGTCTATGTCGTTTGAGATTATCTGAGCAAGATAGGGTTTTGAAACCGCATCAACTTCGCCAATTGCCATCCGGGCAATCTCTTCAAAGAACGGTGCGCCTGCATGCGCTGCAATTTCGGGTTTTGTGTGGAATGAATTTGATATTATGTATTTCGTGAACATCTCGTGGTTCAGGAATTTTTTGTCATTTATCACTGGCTGGTATAACGGGTTTCTTTTAAGGACACTTTCCACGACATGGGAGAATGCGCAGTGACCGACATCATGGAGCAGGGCTGCCATCCTGATTTTTACTATTTCCTCATGCGATAGCCCCAGCGCCTTTGCCATCTTATCTGCGATGAAGAGCGTCCCAACGCTGTGCTCAAAACGCGTATGGTTAGCGCCTGGAAAAGCAAGGTCGGCAAGACCTAGCTGCTGGATGCGGCGCAGGCGCGCCATTTCCGGTGTGTTGATGATGAGCTGCTCAAGCTCGGTTATTTCCACACGACGATAGATGGGGTCTATGATGGAGGGCATGATGATGTTAGATAAGAGCGAGGGGTATTAAAATGAATCTGTATTATTTTCGAGCATGATGGGGGATTTAACTGCTCTGTTCAAGATGACATAATGGACTTGTCAAGGTTCTCGCCAGCCAGACCGCTTCACCTGTAGCCTCCGCCAGAAAGGGCATTCGTATGACTCGGGGGCGCGGTTGCACCGTTGTTCATGGATTGCTTTTGATTCGTATTGGAGGCTATAAATATTTCCGCAAGTTCGATATCCCATCGTTTTCCCTGAAAAAAGGGCTTTATTACCTAAAATTAGGGAATAATCCCTAAAAAATAGAAAAATTATTTAAATGCAGAAAACAAAGATTAACTGAATGGAAAACATAATCGGAACAAAGACATCTATTAAGATACTCTCATATTTATTAAAAAATCCTGTAAAAGAGTTTAAGGAAATTGAGCTGATAAGAAAGAGCAAAGTCGGGAAAGGCGCAGGTGCGGTAACAATCAACAGATTACATTCATTAAACATAATAAAAATAAAAAAGGTTGGGAAAACAAAAATAATATCACTGAATACCATAAATCCTGTAACCTTTTCTTTAAGAGAGCTTTTTGATAGGCATAGATTCCTCACATTGCCCGAAAGCAGGATTTCAGCTATTTCACTTTTCAGGGAAAGAATCTATAATCAATCTAAGGCCATTATTCTATTCGGTTCTTTAGCTGCCGGAACTTTTGATGAAAATAGCGACATAGATTTGCTGATAATTACAGAAAATGAAGACTATGTTAAGACAGCAGGGAAAGAGGTACATGACCTGACCGGAGAAAACATAAATATTCACTTTCTAAAACCGGAAGAGGCAAATAAGGAAATCAAAGAAAATGACCTCATAAGGACCGCGCTCATAAATGGCGTTTTAGTTTATGGCGGGGACTATGTGCGGGAAATCATGAAGCAGCCTGGGGACCAGAAAGAATTGAGGTTTTTAAAAGAAAGAATAAATGCAGCATGGAGAAATTACACAAACGGGGATTACGACTCTTCTAAAGAGATAATCAGGGCAGTATCCGAAAATATGGCATTTTTTGCATGTAAACTGGAAGGAATGGAGGCGCTCTCAAGAAAAGATGCCCTGACTAAATTAAAAAAATCAAGCGAATATAAAGTCCTGGGAAGCATAGGCGAACTTGAAATAGAAAATGCGCTGGAAATATTGGAAGAGCACTATAATAAACTCTTCAACAAATTAATACTGAAAGGTGAAGGCATTGAAAGACGAATTAAAAAATGAGATTATTGAGGATTTCAGCCGGGCTAAGAATGCGTTTGCTTCTGCAAAGAGAAACTTCGAAGAGGGCGACAGGCTTACCGCAGCAAATAGAGTATTTGTAGCGTGCGAAAATGCGGTTTATGCATGTATGAAACTGAAGTTCGGAGGCACAACCATCTCAAGAAAACGGATTCTACTGAAAATGGAAAGCGTTAGCCCGTTGATGATGGAACTGTATGAACGTTCTTATGACCTGAGGGTTCAGGCTGATTATGGAAGAAAAAGCAGGATTGTGGAATTCAGTAAAGAGCGCGTGGAAGAAATTATCAGGAAAGTGGAGAAGCTCATCTTTGATATCGAGAAAGAACTGAAAAACTCTGGAGTGTTGTAAAAATAAGAGCCAGGAACCTCATTAATTGTGTTATATGAAGTTTGCCTGATAGTAAAATTTGAGTGAGGAGAGTAAGCCCCTTTATGTTTAGCGCAAGGAGCGAGTGCCCCTGTAGCGCTTGTGCAGCATTCAGCTATGCGCCGTACTCGGACAGGTCTGGACTGCCCTTTTAGTCCTATTTCGGCTTGCACCCGCGTGGATTCGCCGTTCCATCCGCATGCGCATGACCTCATTCTTACAAAATCATCGCATTTCTGCGTAGCGGTATCGTTTCTGTTCCAGAGCCAGGATTCTCACCCTATGCCCTTAACAAGCATCCGCGGTCCAGAAGGTGAGGGGACTTTCCTCAGCGTTACCGCCGGAAGCCGCCCTTCCTCTCTCGCTTCCTATTCAGCGTGTTATGGTTTATATTTACCGCCGCAGCAGGAATCCTGAAAACTCTCCTTTATAAGGTTCAGGTATCACTTCCACGCCAGTCACTCTTGCATATTCCGGTCCTTTCCTGCACCACTCAACCATTTTTTCAACCTTTTTCTCTTCCCCCTCAAAGACAGCCTCGACTCTTCCATCCTGCAGATTCCTTACCCATCCTGAAAGACCAAGCTCATCCGCCTTATTTTTCGTGCTTGACCGGAAGAATACGCCCTGGACCTTACCGGAAACAAAAATATGAACCCTGGCGTTCATTTCCTGATAGAGTTCCTAATAAAGTTTTAAAATAAAAAAAGATGACCGGGCTATAGAAGCCCCGATCTCTGAAGCAGCATCAAATCCTCAGTATTCAGTTTCTCGCCAAGCTTGAACTGGTTATAAACCTCTTCAGCTTCCTTCTTGGCCTGCTCCCTGATGGATTCATCCTTGCTTTCTTTTGTCTTTCTCTTCAATCCGATTATTACTTTATTGAGTTCGCGGATTTCCTTCTGGGTCTGGATGAATAACCTGTGCTGCTCATCCGCCGCTTCCTGGGCTTTCACAAATTCCTTGTGCGCCGCATCCGAATCCGCCCGTACAGCATCAGCTTCCTTAAAAATCACAATCATCTTATCATGATGCTGCTGCGCTGCGTCTGCATACTCTTTGACTTTATTATGATGTACTAAAGCTTCATCACGCAGGGATTGGGCTTTTTCAAGTAATGATTTTAATTCAGTATTTCCTTCAAGCTGCTGTTTTCTTTGTTTCAGCTCGTCGGTCAATCTAGCGATGTTATCAACAAGTTCCCGCTCTTTTGCAGGGGTCATTACCTCTGTCTGCTGCTTAAACTCCAGAGCATCGATTTCTCTTTTTAATTCTTTAAGTGATGGCCCATCGCCAAGATTCATGCCTTTTCGTATCTTATCGAGCTCAGCGTAAATTTTATTGGCATCATCATTTAATTCATCGCGTTTGAGTTTAGCCTCAGCAACTTTTTCGTTGTTCTCATCGCGAAGCTTTTTAAGTTGTTGCGCCTCGTCAATCAACTCTTTTGTGCGCTTATTTAAATCGTTTCTCTTGCTGGCGCACTTACTTGCTTCCAAGTTGAATTCATTTCTTTTGTTCTTATACTCTTCCGACTTATCTTTCAAGTCCGCTTTTCTGTCCTGTAACTCATTTAACAACCTATAGTCCTCCTTTTCCAACACCAGTTGGGGGTTATGCATTTCATAATGCACTGTACAGTCCCGGATAACCCGGAACAGCCTTTCGGCATCATTCGGACCGTTATACCTTGATAGGAGATTCTAATATCATAATCACTTGAATCCTAAAAACAATCCTGAAATAATTATATCTTAGACTGCTCCGATTCACTGTATAAAGAGTGAATGATTTCTCCTCATTCTATCACATGCCTTTTAACCTTTTCGGACAAGAAATGAATTTGTAGAGTACGAAGTACAAGTATTATTTTGCCTTGATTTCCACGCTTAAAATCTATAATCGCAACTGCCTGAATTTAAAAAGTCAAAAAAAAATTAATACGCGGACATCCCCTGGAGAGAGGACAGCCGCTGGATGCGTTTTAGCATATTGGGATGGGTGCTCAGTATTTCCATTATCTTATCAGTAGTTTTTACTTTAATTGGCTTTGTCTGAAGCGCCATCAATTCATTCATGTCGATTGTACCGCTTCCGTCAAGGTCAATCTGGGACAATTCCCTGATTTCACTGCCTGCGCGCGATGGGTCGGTTGCGAAAAACGCCTTCATGCCTTCGACCTGTTTTAATGAATCCTTTGACATTCTTGCGCTGCCATAGACGAGTTTGTAAAGAGCTGAAGCAAGGTAATGCGGCTGGTTTCCGAGCCTGACCGAACCCTCATCCGCATAATATTCCCGGATTCTCGAAACGTATAGTACAAGGAGATTTGTAATAAGATATACTACGAACGCCACGATTCCGATAAGGACATTGTTCCCGCGGTCCCTGCCGCCTGAGAATAACTGGTTCCAAGCAAGATACCAGCATATCATGGGAATCACGCTAATCATCGTTATGACTGCCACGTCCTTATTTTTCAGATGGGACATCTCATGACCAAGAACCGCTCTCAGTTCCTTTTCAGTGAGAAGGTTCATAATACCTTCAGTGACGCATATGCGCCCGTCGCTTGCCCATCTTCCGAATGCGAAAGCATTGGGTATCGGTATCCTGGCAATGCCTATTCTGGGTTTCGGTATTTGTGCATCCCTTGCAAGTTCCGTCACCATCCTGTGGAGCGCCGGTTGTTCCTGCTCGCTGACATAATGCACTCCCATAGACCATTCAACCATTTTCGGACCAATCATGTATTGGAAGAACATGATAGCCGATGCCAGAATTCCATAAAAGAAAAATCCACTTATCCCCATATAGTTCGCTGCAAATGCTACTAGACCGTAGACTATTGCAAACATTACTGCCATTACCAGATACAATCTTAATTTAAGCCACATAATTTTTTGTCACCTTTCTCTCTCTTAGAATAAATATCTTAGATAAATACTTTATCAACCTTATTGCGCGCAGACGAAAGAGCAGCACTTCCTGCTATTTCAGCAGCAAAGCGGTCAGCCCTGCTTTCAAGTTCGGATTCTGATGATGAAAATGTCATTAATGCAAGCCTCTTAAAGTAGGGCGCTCCTGTATTCTGCCGGATATGCCACGCTTCATGCGCCAAAACTGCTTTTAACTCATTATCATCCAGCATCTCAAGAAGTCCTATAGACACGAAAATCGACCGCCCGGCTGCAAAAGCCCTGGGTATGGCAGAATCGAAATAATAGACCCTGGCGGTTACGAACCTGCCTACAAAACCCTCTACCCATTCCATCATGCTTGCCGCCGGTTTTGCATCAAGGCGCTTGATCAATATCCTGTCATAGTACCGCAGAACCCCGAATATTAATACTATAGAAATAATCACATAGGCCAAATATACATAAAGGGTGAGCATTCCATCGCATTTCATAAGGTAAAATGTGGCGGCTATTGCCATCAAGCTCAGGATTTGGGCTGAAACGAATGTCATAAGTTTCTGTTTCGGTTTTTTGAGCATAAGGCTCGCTGCAAGCAAAGAGATTGAAATAACAACCAAAAGCGCTACAATAGGAGCAAAGTCGGAAAGCTTCAGGCAAAGCCCGATGCAGTTTAATTCACCGGATATATTCATTTTTTATCACTGTATTTTGAGAAATTCTCACGCGCAAGTGGCCCGAACGCATCCACAAGGCTGTCCAGTATTTTGGTGGTTATTTCTGTTGCAGCCTCTTCCTCTGAAAAAGCGGGTTCATAGACATACCTTACCCTGCCGTTCACGTTTTCCGTACGCCGTGTCGTATATCCAGCCTTGACAAGCCTGTCAAGGGTTCCAGCAACGCTTGTCAAAGGAACATTTGTTTTTTCGGTAAGCTCTGAAGTGGTCATTTCGCCCCCGCTCCATAAAGCCCGAAGTATTGCCGCTTCAATCGGGCTAAAGAATTTAGTGAGCCCATCGTTTGAAATGTTTATCTGATCAAGCTTAACCATGAGTTTTACAATTGACGTAAAGGATATTAAAGATTGCGGACGTCCTTTTGATTTTGGACTTTCCACCTGACAAGAACTCCATCCTCCAATTTCTCGCAGGAAATGAGCGAAAGTTTACTAAAATCGCTTATGAATCCTTCGCCATCCACAAGCGTGGGCGCTGTCTTACCTCCAATTATGATGCTGCCGATAAAAGTATATATCTCGTCCACAAGTCCCGCTGATACAAGCCCCCAGTTCAATGTCGCCCCGCCTTCAACCATCAGGCGGTTGATTCCGTGTGTCTTTAATTCGCAAAGGAGCTTTCCAAGGTCTACGCTTTTTTCACCTGAAACGATAATTTCAGCATGTTCGGCGAGCTGCTTTACTTTTTCCTCCGGCGCCATTTCCGTTACGGCAATTGTCTTTTTTCCCACACCTTTTTTGAAAATATCAGCGTCTATGGGCGTTCTTGCTAAGCTGTCCACCACGATTCTTACAGGATTCTCATCTTTCCCTTCCGCGCGCCGCTTTTCCCTGCGTTCTTTGGATTTCACGGTGAGGCTCGGGTTGTCTGAAAGCACTGTTCCTATTCCCACCATCACGGCATCCGATGACGCCCTCAGTTCATCCATGCGGTCAAAATCAAGGCTTCCTGAAATCCTTGTCTGCTTTCGCTCTCTTGTAGCAATCTTTCCGTCCGCACTCATGGCAGCATTGATGAATACGAATGGTCGTTCGGGTGGCATGACTCTTTCTTTAACTTCATGGCTGAAATATCTAAGCTTTAACGAAAAGCTGAAATGCTATTAGTCCTATTAACCGACTTATCCGGTGATAACAGTGAAAATACTTGTAAGCGACCCTATATCCGACCAGGGCATCGAAATATTAAAAAAAGAATTTGATGTTGATATTGCAACAGGACTTCCTCCTGCTGAATTAATTAAACGCATAGGAAATTATGAAGCCCTCATCGTCCGCAGTGAAACCCAGGTGACAAAAGACGTCATTAATGCGGGCAAAAAACTCAAAATTATAGGCCGCGCGGGCGTTGGCGTGGATAATATAGATGTTAATACGGCGACAGAACGGGGAATAATCGTAGTGAACACGCCTGAAGGCAACACAATCTCCGCAGCAGAGCACACAATAGCCATGATGATGGCGATGTCAAGGAATATCCCCCAGGCGAATGCCTCCTTGAAGAGCAAGAAATGGGACAGGAAGAAGTTCATGGGCGTTGAGGTTCGTGGAAAGGTGCTGGGAGTTGTCGGGCTTGGAAGAATCGGGGCGGAAGTAGCAAAAAGGGCGCAGGGAATGGAGATGAACGTTCTTGCCTATGACCCGTTCATATCACAGGAGAGAGCCGCCGAACTCGGAGTTGAGCTTACTACAGTTGAGGATATTGTCAGGCGTGCCGATTATATTACCGTGCATACACCTCTTACCAAAGAAACCAAAGACCTTATCGGCAGCAAGGAATTTGCAATCGCGAAAAAAGGTGTGCGTCTCATCAATTGCGCAAGAGGAGGCATAATCAACGAAGAAGCCCTTGCACAAGCTGTTAAAGACGGCATCGTAAGCGGCGCAGCCATCGACGTTTTCACCAAGGAGCCGCCATTTGAAAATCCGCTCCTTGAACTTGACTGCGTTATAATGACGCCACATCTTGGTGCATCGACCGAGGAAGCGCAGATTAACGTGGCTGTCTCGGTAGCTGAGCAGATAGTTAATGCCTTGAAGGGTCTTCCCGTGAAAAATGCCATTAATATGCCATATGTCAAGCCTGATGTCATGCAGATAATCGAGCCATACCTGCCTCTTGCTGAAAAGATGGGAAAGCTGGGCACACAGCTCATGGGCAATTACGAGAAGGTGGAAATAACCTACAGCGGTGAAATCGCAGACAAGAACCTGGCCCCAATAACTCTTGCTCTTTTGAAGGGTTTGCTTGAACCTATGCTTGGTTCTGGCGTAAATTATGTAAATGCGCCCACGATTGCTAAAGAACGCAAGATAAAAGTCACAGAGAGCAAATCAAAAACTGCTGAAGGCTATCCAAGCCAGATATCTGTCAAATTAAGCAAGAAATCCGATGAAAAATTAGTTAGCGGCTCCATAATAGGCAAGGAACCGCGCATAGTGCAGATAGACTCTTACCGCGTTGATGTAGTCCCAACCGGCTATATGATAGTGGCTAAACATGAAGACCATCCCAATATCATAGGACCGTGCTGCATGATACTCGGGAAGAACAATATCAATATCGCGGGAATGCAGGTGGGCAGGATAAAAATGGGAGGCGAAGCAATAATGGTGCTTAATGTGGACAGCGAAGTGGATGATGGGATTCTTGACGAGATAAGGTCAGTTGAAGGCATAATCGATGCAAAATTAGTGGTTTTATAAGTTATGAAAAAAAAAGCTCTTGAAATCATTCTATCCATTGCTTCTGTGGCGGTATTTATTATTTTAATTGCTGCTGTAAGGCTTGTCATGCCTGCATCGTCAGGTTATGGCTATACCGCCGCATTACTGGTATTTCTTGTAATTATGGGGATATCAGGGTTAAAGCTCGCTGAAATCCCGGATAAATAATAGGGAAAAATCAGATAATTTTTAGAAGGTATTTATATCCAGGAACAATGTTAATTGTGTATTCCCCAATCCTTAGCTGTTCTTCTCTTTCATGAGAAATTATGTATCCATCAGTGACATTGAATTTTTTCATGAACGCAATTAAGCCTTTCGTGTCGATTTTGCCGTATTTTATTTCAACTGGGATGGGTATTTTATCCGGAATAACCACATCAACCTCGTTCTTATATACGTCTCTCCAGAAGAAACCTGTATTCAACCGGGTTGCAAAAAGCCACTCAAAGACTTTTGACCTGGAGATTTCATCATCTTTAAAAATGATATCTGAAATCATTGCAGGATAATATTTCCTTAGTTTTCTCTCGGTTTTCCTTTTGCTTTTGGAAAAATTGTATAATTTTTTAATAAGGAAAGATTCTTCCAGATATGACAGGTAATTGGACAGTGTCTGCCTTGAAAGTTTCAATTCTTTTGCTAAATCAGAAATCTCTATAAGCTGCCCGGGTTCTTCCATAATTATTCCAAGAACCGATTCCAGTACTGATATATCCTTTATTTTAAACAATTGAGGCAGATCCCTGTAGATTACTTTTTCTACAATGCTTTCTTTTATATATTTTCGTATTATATTTTTATCTTTAATATCAACAAGTTCGGGAAATCCCTGGTTGAATATGTACTCTTCAAAGAGACCGGCAAGTTCCTTTTCATAAAGCCCGACGGGTTCAAGCTTTACCCCCCTAAAATCCAGGAATTCTTTAAATGAAAGGGTTTCAATTTTGAATTCGAATACTCTTCCAGATAATGTTTCTTTTGATTTCTTTTTTATGAACATCGATTCAGAGCCTGAAATAATTATTTTTATATTTTTCCCGGCTGTATCATAGATTCTTTTTATCTGGTCTTCCCAGTTAGTAAGCTTCTGTATCTCATCAAGCAGAAGCAGATATTTCCCATCCTTGAGATCTTTTCCCATCAATGCTTCATACTCTTTCAATACTTCCCTGATTTCTATTTCCCTGAACTCATCAAATGAAAAATAGATTACATTTCTTGAGTCAAACCTGTTTTTAATGGAATCGAAAACAATCTTATGCATCAATGTTGTTTTTCCTACCCGGCGCAAGCCTGTGAAGGCGATTATTTGCTGGAGAGGTATGTACTCTGATATTTGCTTATGGATTTCCCTTTCATGATATTCCAGTTTGAATTCTTCTTTCCACCAGGGGTTGGACTCTAAAAGTACATCTTTAATTTTTGCCATGTTAGATTAACGTAGATTATATTTTATGTTAAGTGTATTAGTCATATTATTTAAAATTGTTGGTCATCTTTCTGAAAGAGGGTATATTTTTATAACCAAACAACAATTTCAACTTAAATGGTAAAGCTCATCGTCATCAACAATTACGGGCAAACATGCCACCTGATTCATCGCGCCGTGCGGGACCTGGAGCAGGAAGTGGAGCTGATGAAGAATACTTCTTCCATAGGGGAAATACTCGCAAAAGAACCCGACGGGCTCATTCTCAGCGGCGGTCCAACGCTTGAACGCGCGGGTAATTGCAGCCTGTATGTCAAAGAACTTGACCTGCCAATTCTCGGCATTTGCCTTGGTCACCAGGTTATGGCTCAGGCTTACGGAGGCGCTGTAGGCAAAGGCACTTATGGCGGTTATGCCGCAGTCGAGATAGAAGTCATCGAGGAAAACGATATTCTAAAAGGCATCGGTCCAAGAACAAAGGTATGGGCGTCCCATGCTGACGAGGTGTGCTCCCTCCCGCCGGATTTCATAAAACTTGCCCGCTCCGGCATCTGCGAAATTGAAGCTATGAAACACAGGACAAAACCGCTGTACGGCGTCCAGTGGCATCCTGAAGTTTCTCATACCGAGCGGGGAAACGACCTTCTCAAGAACTTTTTTGAGGTTTGCCTGAACTACCGGCCAACTGCATGACTGCATAGCCCAGTAATGCAAAAAATGCTCCCGCAGCCATAACTGCCCTGAAACCATAATATTGAAGGATAATACCGCCTACAAGCGAACCTATTATTGTTGCAAATGCAATCGATGTGTTGAGCAATCCTGCGGCTGCGCCTTTTTCCTCGTTTGTTTCAATTAACTCACGCATTGAACCAACGTACAGGAAGGAATAGGAAAAGGCAATCAGTACCATGCCCGGAACAGCCTGGTAGTAAATCGTGAGCGGTATGAGCGCAATAAAAGCGGCGGCTGAGAGCAAATCCCCGGCATGAATGAGAGTTGCGGTTTTATAACTGTCAAGTCTTCTCATGATGAAAAATTGCAGTGTCGGGTTCAATGAATAAATTATCCCGACCCATAATTCATTTGCCCCAAGGCTCACAAGATATAGTGGAAAAACCACCCATACATTATTTGCTCCTATCTGTCGCAGGAAAAATCCAAAATATATGTTCCAGTTCTTTTTCAGGATGTCCCTGGAGAAATAATCCGCTTTCTTTTTTGTACGTACTTTTGTATCTTGCGTAACTGGCAGCGTCAATGTGATTAAGAAGGACGCAGCAAACAACAAAGATGCGA
>JAPZAO010000006.1 GCA_027460615.1 Candidatus Methanoperedens sp. | reverse complement strand
ATCCTGTAACGGGGTATGTAAACACCATATGAAACAATTCCAACACTCATTTTTCCACCTCAGTTTGTATTTTAAAATAGGATATTAATGTTTTAAATCGTGCGATTGAAGCACACGAATCAGGTCTGTCATTGGCATGACCGTAGCGATAAGCGGTATGTGTTCGATTTCTGCTATTTTTGCTGCTATCTTGTCGACCTGCGACGCCGGAATCCCGTGGATTACAACCAGAGCGGGTTTCAGATTGGTCACTCTCAGGGCTACCATTGGCGATCTTCCTGTGGAGACCTCGGTATATATCATTGCCCTTTCTGAACTCCAGCCGTATAACTTCTGGAACTCGTTATAAGAAAGCTGGAGGATTGCACGTAAGCTGTTAATGATGGTGTATCCGTACAACGGTTTTATAAATTCGCTGCCGGGGCTGTACACAACCTCCCCGTCAACCAGTTTAGTTATTTCCTCCACGGTGATAGGCGAAAGGTACTCATGAATATCATAAATCGCATCTGCGCTGAAACCTCCCCGCAACATGCCCTCGTAGGAACGGATTTTCGCTCCTCCCTTTGCAGCGTCCATTTCGATGATCGCCTCGACAATCTTGCTCACTATGAAAATACCCGGCGATTTTCTCCTGCCGCTTTCGTAATCACTTATCACGGAAGGAGAAACTTTCAGGAAAGAGGCAAGGTCGGTTTGTGAAATCTCAAAATTGGCGCGCCATTTTTTTAATGTTTCTCCGGGATTATCCGATAATGTAATCTCACCTGCCATTTTTTCTGCAAGTTTATTTCGCAAATCCTGGTCAGAACCATTGAGAGGGGGATTATTGATACCAGAAGTAAGAGAGGCAGGCGACGAAGCTACGGCTGCTTTTTCGGTCATGTAAAGCGAGGTAACGATTTGAAGGCATATAAAACTAACGAAGGATACTTCGTCAAATAACGAAGTAAACTCTCATAAACTCAGATCCACTTCTCTCGGGTCTGCAATCTCCCCGCGCAGAGCGCTTGCCGCCGCCGTTTCGGGCGATGAAAGATAAATAAGGCCTCCTGCGCCCATCCTGCCCTTGAAATTTCGGTTGGATGTAGAAAGGCATGTCTCGCCCTCGCATATTACTCCCATGTGTGCCCCGAGGCATGGACCGCAGCCTGGCGGCGCAATAATAACTCCAGCCTTCAAAAGCGCGGCTATTATCCCGGATTCCGTGGCTTTTATCAATACAGAACGTGAAGCAGGCAGCACAATCGTCCTGACTTTTACCTTTTTGCCGCGCAGGATTTTTGCAACAACCTCCAGATCTTCGTATCGCCCGTTAGTGCACGAGCCTATGAAAACCTGGTCAAGCGGTGTTCCTGCCACTTCGCCTACGTTGAAAACATTATCCACTTCATGAGGCTTCGCAATTTGTGGCTCAAGTTCATCTGCATCGAAATTGAATTCTTCGCAATACTGCGCATCCTTATCCGCATACACCGGAGTGAATTTTTCCCGCGCTCTTCCCTTTAAATATTCGAAGGTTTTTTCATCGGGCGGTATTATACCCGCTTTTGCTCCCATCTCGATTGACATATTACATAACGTCATGCGCTCTGCCATTGATAATTCGCTTATCGTATCCCCATAATATTCAATTGCCCTGTAGTTTGCGCCATCCGCGCCCACATTTTTAATGATATTAAGCGTCAGGTCTTTTGCAGATACACCTTTTGCGAGTTTTCCTTTCACGGTTATCTTTATGGTTTTCGGGACGCGAAGCCATAGTTTTCCGGTTGCGAAAACCTCAGCCATATCGGTTGCACCCACGCCCGTCGCGAACGCCCCGAAGGCGCCGTAAGTGCATGAGTGCGAATCCGCTCCGATTATGAGTTTTCCTGGCATGGCAAACCCCTGCTCAGGCAAAACCTGGTGGCATATCCCTTCCCCGACATCGAAGAAATTGGTAATTCCCTGCTCTTTTATCCAGTTCCTGATATTTTGCTGCAATTTTGCCGCAGTTTCGTTGTTAGCAGGCGCAATATGGTCAAACGGTATTATTATCCGCGCCGGGTCCCAGACCTTCTTTGCGCCCATTTCCCGAAATGCCCGGACGGCGAGCACGCTTGTCCCGTCGTGCGCCATCGCATAATCGATATTTGCCACGACAAAATCATCCGCTGACGCAGGTTTGCCGCAGGCACGGCTGAGTATTTTTTCACTTATTGTGGCCATCCCGGGATTATAGGGTTTTTAAAAATAAAAAGGTATTGCGTATGGTTTGAAGCCGGCGAGGCCACAGTTTTATTATGAATCAGCCCGTTCCATAATACCATGAAAAACTTTAGGAAAGTTTTATCAAAAGATGGGGTATGGCGCGCCATACCCCTATACGTCATAAAGGGGCGTAACCCTTTATGAAAATACTGGTCGCAGAATATGCCGTGGGAGCCGGGGTGGATGAATTCATGCTCGAAGGAAAAGCCATGCTCGGCACACTTGTGCGAAGTTTTGTTTCATGCGGTCATGAAGTATTCTATCCCACAACAGGCACGCGGCTTAATGCAGGAGAGGCTGTTAGAGCAGGAAAGTTTGAAGATGCGCTTGAAAAATTATCCATGAAGTGCGATGCAGCCCTTGTTATAGCACCTGATGAGATGCTCGGGGATATGACAGCAATAATCGAAGAGAATACGGTAAATCTCGGATGTCCGTCCGGTTCCGTGCGCCTGTGCGCTGACAAAGTTGAATGCACGCGCGCACTTCTTCGGGCAAAAATTCCTGTGCCTGAAACCATAGGAAGCGGGGAATATGAAGGCGATTTTGTTATAAAACCCAGGTCTGGCTGCGCTTCCGAAGGAATATATAGAAGCAGGAGCGGCAGGTTAAAAGACGGTTTCATCGCCACAAGGTTTGTTGATGGTGAACATCTAAGCGCAAGCGTAATAACAGGCAAGACCCATCTTCCTCTCACCGTCAACAGGCAGATTATTGAAATATGCGGGAACATTTCATATAAAGGCGGCACTGTGCCGTATTATTGCGGCAGGAATGACGAGATTATCGAGGTTGCAAAAAAAACAACCAGAATCCTGGGATGCCGCGGGTATGCGGGCGTAGATATCGTGCTCGGGGATGAGCCGTATGTTGTTGATGTGAACCCGAGACCTACGACTTCCATCATCGCAATTGCAAGAGTGCTTGATATTGAGATAGCAGACTTGATTTTAAAATCAAGCTTTGGGGAACTTCCGAAAGAAGTAAGCGTAGATGGCAGTTTCACTTTTCAAAAAGACAATTTAGCCGGTCTTTAGCTCACCCCATAAATAAAATGCCCCCAACACTGTATTAAACCAGTAAGATGCCAGCCGGTACAGCAATGTCGCAAGCACTGCCATTTCGACCGGGACGCCGGCGTATATGAACAGGATTGCCATGGTCCCGTCCACTATTCCGAGACCACCTGGCAGGAAGAGGGGGAGCCATCCGCTTATCATCGCGATTGTATAAGTTATGATAAGTATGCTGATATGGATATCCGTTTCACCTATTGAAAGAAATATAATATATATTGCCAGAATATCCAGGATCCATCCGAAATAAGAGAACAATATTGCTTTCCAGAGCCCGTATTTATTATGGCGGATGTTCCTGAGACCCCCGTGGAAAGAATCAATCGATTCCTCCACGGCTTCGATGTACTCCTTGTGGTCGAAACCTTTTTTCACCAATCCTATGAAAGGAGCAAAAAAACGGATGGAAGATTGGACAAATGAAGAGAGTTTGTCCTTCCTCAGATAGAAATAGATGATGAGCCCGAATGCGAAAACGGCAAGACCTATAGAGAACAGCATGGCGGCAATCTGCCAGTTTGCAAGCTGGATTTGCCTGGGTTTTGTAAATAAGAGCCAGATACCTATCATCCCGATTGTAAAGAAAGGGAACATGTTAAGCATTCTCTGCGAAACCACCCCTGCAAAACATTCAGCCTTGCTGATGCCGGTCTCCTTGCCGAGAAGCATCGCTTTTACCGGTTCTCCGCCAGTTCCGAATGCGGGAGTTATATTGTTGATAAATGTACCCGCCATATAAAACTTGAATAATTTGTACAGGCTGATATCTGCAGATATCAGGACCAGCCATGTGACTGTGTATGATATCAGGTTCAATAAGTTGAGAAGAACCGCAAATATGAGGAGGGGTTTGTTGACGTTCCCCATTAAAACAAGGAGTTTCCCGAATCCTATCTCGTGCGTGAAAACTGCAAAAACGACCGCTCCGATTATAACCACGTACCAGATATTCCTTGCTCTAAAACGTTCCATGAAATCTCTCGATACTTGCGCTGACAATAAATATAATTGCTGGTGGTTTGGAAATCGTGAAAAGACAGTCGGCCAAATTATTTAAATAGCTATAGGTAATCTAATTAATGCCTCTGGATTCAAATTTGGAGGCAGAAGGGTACAACGAAATGGCAAATACAATGAGTGAAGATGCATTATTTAAAGCATTATTAAAGAACAAACCGCCACAGAAGCAGACACCAAAGCCTCCCGCCGCACCGCAACCAGCGCCGATAAAAGAGACTTTCAAGGCTGCAGCGCCACCTGTTGAAATTCATGAAATGGAAACGCCGGTTATTGAAAGCCGTCCTGTAAAATCATCTCACGATACCGACCAGGTTGTAGAGTCTATTAAAAACCTGACGTCAAGCGTGAATATGATGTACGGGCTCATGAAGACCGTAATCACCCCCGTGCTCGTTTTGATTCTGGTTATCGGGATTGCTATACTGGTGAAGAGCAGATAAGGATTATATTTCTGAATATTGGGATGCCATCAAAAGCGACATCTTGATCTGCTCATTGGCATCTTTTATTACTACATCCCCATGACCGGGATACATTACGCTGACATCAAGTTGCGTGAGCTTTTTTATGGATTCAATCAGCTTTGGTGCGTTTCCCCCGTAGAGGTCGGTGCGCCCGAAACTCCCATCCTGGAACACCGTGTCGCCTGAAAAAAGGCTTTTTGAGCCTGCATCGTAGAGGCAGATTCCCCCGGGCGTATGGCCTGGCGTATGGATGACCCGAAGCCCGCCGATAAGTTCTCCGCCCTCTAAGAGAATATCCGGAATAACCGCGGGAGCTTTCATCCCGAACAAATCTGAGGCGCTTGCGCGTGCATTCTGGAGGAGCGGCGCATCGTCTTTGTGGATGGCTATCCTGGCGCCGGTGGCTTTTGCAACAACTCCGGCGCCGCCTGAATGGTCATAGTGGCAGTGGGTAAGTATGATGGTTTCAAGGTCATCGGGATGGATATATTTCCTTAATTCCGGGAGCATCAATTCGCCGTCCATTCCCACATCGACGAGGATAGTTCCATTCACCAGGTATGCATTTGCATCATCGAAAGAAGTTGCCAGTTTAGTGACCTGCATATAAATTCACTATACCCCGGATTCATTTAAAAGTTTGCAATAATATCTAACTAAAAAAGCTTTCATATTGAAAAATGTTATAAACTTTAAAGACAAACTTAACATCACAGATAAGTAGTAAACCGTGCACTATGAAAACGGGTGGAGAGTGCATGCGATATCTGGGAGGAGTTATATGAAAACAGAGAAAGTTAGTAAGTCAATAGCAATAGGATTAGTGATATGGCTGTCGTTAAGCATGGGAATGGGTTCTGCAGGTACCCTTAATTCTGTAAAGGTAACTGCGGCGCCTGTCATCGACGGCACAC
This sequence comes from Candidatus Methanoperedens sp., assembly GCA_027460615.1. Taxonomy (GTDB): domain Archaea; phylum Halobacteriota; class Methanosarcinia; order Methanosarcinales; family Methanoperedenaceae; genus Methanoperedens. The sequence goes on along the minus strand of JAPZAO010000006.1, from coordinate 7,601 downwards.
CGGAAGCGATATGGGACCAGGCGACTGCCTTTACGGTTAACGTGGCGGGCGGAGCAAATACCGGAGCGAACACGGTCACGTTGAAGAGCGTTTATACCGATGATTCGGTGTATTTCCTTGCAACGTGGAACGACACAACGGAAAGCTTAAGGCGCCTGCCATGGCAAAAACAGGCCGACGGAAGCTGGAAGCAGCTTATAACACCGGATGCCAAGTTAGGCGGCGAGAATACATATTATGAAGATAAGTTCGCTCAGATATGGAACATAAACACGACCGAATTTGAGGCAACTGGTTGTACTGCCTTATGCCATATAAACGAGAATGCAGATGTCAAAGCTTTCGGTAATAAATATACTCCAAATCCGGGCGAGATGGCAGACCTCTGGCATATGAAAATTGTACGGACAAACCCGACAGGTTACGTGGACGACCAGTATGTGGACTCCGCGCGTTACAGCAAAGATGTACCTGATGCCGGGCGGCACAGCGACTCCGGAGGCAGCCCGTACTCTGACAATATCAATGCTGCCAAGAACGCTCCAAACTATACCTCGGCAGACCAGCCTGCACCGCCGTACTGGATATTGGACGACCAGAAGCAGCCATTCAAGGATACATACAATGCTAACGATGAGATAGCGGCCATCATTGTAAGACCTCCGACCGGGGACAGGGCGGACATAAAGGGCAAGGCTGTCTATAAGGACGGCATGTGGACTCTTGAATACGGCAGGAAGCTTAACACAGGAAGCAAGTACGATATCCAGTTCACAGATATGAATAAGGAATACGTTTGGAATTTTTGTTTTGTTGTTAGCTGTACTGTTTAGAAGAAGGTAAAACCAATACCTTCTTTTTATTTTTGAATATTATATATTTTTAGAATCTGACCGTAAGATTCCTAAATCTAATTAAGTATCCACATACAATTGAGTATCAACCATGCCCGACCTCGTAATCAAGAACGCCAGGATTTTCATCAGCGATGCCATCCAGCCTGCGGAAATAGCTGTGGAAAACGGTAAAATCTCAAAAATCGGGAAAATAGTGGCTGCGGAAGAAGTCAATGAGGTAATCGACGCAAAAGGCGCGCTTGTTCTGCCGGGTGGAATTGATGTTCATGTTCATTTTCGCGACCCCGGCATGACAAAGAAAGAAAACTGGTACACAGGCTCATGCGCTGCGGCGGCGGGCGGCGTTACCACCGTAATCGACCATCCCAACACGATTCCCCCCACGATAGACGCCGATTCTTTCAAGATTAAGAAAAAAGAAGCGAAAAAATCCATAATCGATTACGGCATCAATGTCGGCGTCACTGCCAATCTGGAATCCCTTAAAAGCCTCTGGGAACTCGGAGCCACAGCCTTCGGGGAAATATTCTTGGCAGAATCGACTGGTTCCCTGAATGTGAACGACCGGATACTGAAAGAAGCCCTCCCGCTTATTGGAAAACTGGGCGCGGTTGCATGTATCCATGCAGAGGATGAGGAGACAAGAAAGAAGTATGTTCATTTACTGAAAGGGAACCTCGCGCCTGAATCATACTCAAAATCGCGTCCTCCGTTATCTGAAAAAATAGCAGTGGAAAAGGCGATCAAGTTCGGCGGAGATACAAAGCTTCATTTCTGCCACATAAGCGCCCATGAAAGCCTTGAAACCATAAGAAAAGCAAAGGCTGAAAACGCAAATATAACGTGCGAAGTGGCGCCGCATCATCTGTTCCTGACCGCAAAGGACTACAGGCGGCTGGGGACGCTCGGGAAAATGAACCCGCCGCTTCGTGATTACCAGTCGCAGCAGAGCCTCTGGAAAGGCCTGAATGACGGCGCTATTGATATTATCGCCTCAGACCATGCGCCGCATCTTGAGGCTGAGAAAATGACAGATATCTGGACAGCGCCTGCGGGTGTACCGGGCGTTGAAACCATGATGCCTCTTCTATTGATGGCTGTTAAACGTAATCTTCTCACCCTGAAACGATTGATAGAGGTCACAAGCCAGAACCCGGCACGGGTTTTTAATCTCGGGAAAGGGGTTCTTGCTCCGGGCTATGACGCCGACTTTTTGATTGTGGGCGAAATGCGGGAAATCCGGAAAGAGAAATTACACAGCAAGGCAGGGTGGACGCCATTTGGCGGTATGGATGGAATATTCCCGAAAATGACCATTTCAAGAGGGGAAGTAGTTTCGGAAGACGGTGAGATTATCGGAAAAAGAGGGCGCGGCAGGTTTATTCCGGGGCATGGGTTAGTTACAAAAAGTGAATCCGGTGAGTGAAAAAGGTAATATACTGTAGACCATAATATTAGATTGGATATAATTGCAACCAGAAAATAATTCAAGGGAGGGCTTTAAAGGTTTAAGAAGATAGCCCTTGTCACCGACGACTTCCCGGTATATCACTCAATTATCGAGGAGGCGCGTGGCCGTAAACTGGATTTGCTTGTTCTCAATCCCGGACATCCCATTCCGGCACATGTTGGCGTAGTCATTACCACGGAAAACGAGTCTGAAAAAATTATTTTTGATCGCGATAAAATAATATTCGCAGACGGCAGGCCTCATGCGGCTCTTGATAAAGCCCATTACATGTTATTCGGCGAGGATATTGAACAGGTAATAATAGGGATTGACCCGGGGAAATATCCTGGTGTTGCAGTGCTTGGAAACAACAAAACGGTTTCTGTGCATCATGTTTCTGTGGGTGAAGTCTGCCCTCTCGTAAAACGGATTATGCTGGAATACGAGAACAAAAAAATCATTGTCCGGATAGGACACGGGGCAAGACTTATACGGTCGCAATTGATTAACGGGCTCCTTGACCTTGGCCTTCCGGTGGAAATGGTTGATGAGACGGGAACGACGCCGCATCTTGGAAAAGGCGTGCACGGCCAGGTAATCTCGGATATCATAGCAGCAATAAATATCGCCAGGCTTCCAGGGAAAAATGTAGGGAAACAATATATAGAGCCTTCTTTGGGCGAAGTCCGGGTTATCCAGGAATCAAGCCGGGAATACTCAAACGGGCGCCTGACAATTCCACGGGTTCTGGCCAGGAGGGTTGCAAAAGGGGAATTGACACTTGACGAAGCCATGGAAAGGCATAACAATGATTAGTTTTTTAGAAGCATAGAATGGGGTCACACCCAGTGTTTTTTGCCGGGAAGCCGCTTCCTGGCTGACTTTGTGGAAATCCACGCCCCTGCAACTGCTATTAAAACAGCAATTCCGACCGTGCTGATTAAGAACTCCCGCCCGTTATTGAATATTGGCCAACCAAGAGCTGCACTTATGACCAGGATATAAGTGCTGCCTGCCCAGAACAAAATTCCTCCCGCGAGTATAAAAAAAGGATGCGACCAGTACCTGCCGATTTTTTCTTTTGCAAGATAACGATCAATTATATTCCCTGCGTTGATCAGGACGCCGGCAAGGACGTACCACCCTATCGAAGCGTTGATAAAACCCATAAGAAGAATCAAATAACCGACCATTATCTCCTGGTTATAATAATCCCATACTTGAATTCCGCCGCGTACGGTCCCGATCAATGACAATATTATGGCTGCGAGATACATTACAAACGTAATTTTTCCGCCGTGGAGAGAGTTCATCATAGACGCCCTGAAACCATCAACGATATCATCAAGACCGGTGCCGCGGTAGAGCATATAAATCCCAATTGCAGCAGTTATAGCCATAACCGCAATTTCGGGACGGGCATAAACCAATGAAATAGCATAAATGAGAAATACAAGGCCGATAGGCACGAAAAATGTATGCGAGATTTTGGGGTCGTTAAACGCTTTTTTGATTATATAGTATGTGCTTTCAAGGTTCTCATGCTGTTTTACGATTATCCTGTGAACAGCATCTACTTTTATCCTGGACTGGATGATGGGAAGCACGGATTCGTCTTCTGCACCGTCTGAGACAAGGATGGCGTTTTCTGGTTTTAATTGCAAAAGAATCCTATCAAGCTGCTCTGAGATTTTCCTGTCAGAAACAATCCCGACTTTTTTGTCCCCTGCTATTGAAACTATCTCGATGTCACTATCTTCCAAATCCTTATTCTCCAGAATCAATCTGTCATATAAATTTATCCCGCCGAAGATGGTATTGGTATCGGAATCTTCCGGGTCCTTGGAAGCCAGTTTTACTGCAGCATCGATGTTGGCGGCGCGGCCTATTATCGGGCTTGGAACACCCGCCTTCTCCCCGAGATCGTTATCCCTGTCAATACATATTATAAGTGTATGCATTTGTAAACTCTAATATTCATGTTTATATAAATAACATTCGTAACTGGTTTATGTAACGCTTATATCAACGAAAAACTCTTTTATATGCATGCAAGAAAAAACAAAAGGTATTATACAAATTGTTTTTTCAATACTAATCGTATTAGTAATGCTGTATTTTAGCGACTATCTGGAACATTTTTCAGTTTTAGGTTATTTTGGTATTTTTATAATTTCTTTGTTTGGTTCGGCTACCATATTAATCCCTGTCCCGTCATGGGCTTTTGTTGTGGGTGCCAGCAGGATATTAAATCCTTACCTTGTCGGAATTTCAGCAGGAATCGGCTCCGGGTTAGGAGAAATAACCGGGTTTATAGCCGGGAGGGGCGTATCTCATATAATACATACTAATAAAATGTTCATTAAATACAAAGATTGGATTACAAAAAATGATGTGTTAGCAATCGGTATCCTGGCATTTATTCCAAATCCAATGTTTGACGTTGCAGGTTTAATTGCAGGGAGTCTCAGAATAAAACTGTGGAGATTTATTTTGCCCTGTATAATTGGCAGGATATTTCGATATGTTATCTTAGCCTACTTAGGGAAATTCTCAATAAATTATATATGAAACAATCAAAAAGGTTTTCAGGTCTGAATGATTTTATTTGTTTTCTTTTTCCTGCTCCTTTTTGCTTACTTTCCTCTCATCTTCAAGTTTCTTCTGCCATTCAATGAAATTGCAATGAGGGCATCCGATTTCCCAGGGGCGCTTTCCTTTATTCAGAATTTTGATAAAATATAGACCATGTTCTTTGCATTGCTTATCGGTCACCACAATCTGTCCGCTTTTGGGAAGCGGCAGCGTAAAATCGCATTTCGGATAACCTGAGCATCCGATGAATCGCGAGCCTTTTTTGGATTTCCTGATTAAGAGGTCGGATGAGCATTTCTGGCATATTCCTATAATCCTGTCCTCATACAACCCGTTCCTTAAAGACTCTGAAATGAGTTCTTTGTTTTTGGACATGTCCTTGAATACTTCCCCAAGCATGTCCCTGGATTCTTTAATCACGTAATCCTCTGTGATTTTCCCATCTGATATTTCATCCATATCATGTTCGAGTTTACTTGTCATTTCGGGTTTTGTGATGGTTTCAGCATACTTCTCAAGCGCTTCTATGACAGCAAAGGCTGTTTTTGTGGGCTGGAGGGGATTCCCGTGGACATAGGCTCTTCCGTAAAGCTTGGATATTATTTCATGGCGCGTGGATTTTGTCCCGAGCCCCAGGTCCTCCATAATCTTGATAAGATGACCCTGCCCGTATCTTGAAGGGGGCTGCGTCTCTTTCCCGGCAAGGTTTACCTCCTTTACATTCAGTGATTGTCCTTCCGCAAGCTGCGGCAGTATCCTGTCTTCAGGCAAATTATATGAATAATACCATCTCCATCCCGGTTCCACCAGTCTTGCCCCGTTTGCCCCGAACTCCTCGCCGCTTATGTCAACGGTCACAGCCATGGTTTCCCACAGTGTTTCTCCTGCAAACGTGGCAAAAAAACGCCTGACTACGAGTTCGTATATCTTCCATTCATCCTCTTTCAGGTTGCTTCTCTTAACAGGCGTTGCGGGATGGATAGGCGGAGAACGTTTTCGAGGCCATCAAGTCCCGCGACAGCGAGGCCGCCATTCAAGCGATCCGCGCCCATATCGATTCTTTTCGGCAGACGATCACAACTGCGATCTGAGGTCATCATGAAATCGATCCTGGAAGCGGCAACCGCCCTCAATGACGGAGGATCAACCAGCCTGTCGTTAACGGAGGAATGCCTCGAAAAGTCCCAAAATCCTGTGGGAGAGGGTTCGAGGGTCTTCATCCGGGTATATGACGGTGCCGCACGGGCCCAAGCCAAAGCCTCCGATTCATTGCGATCATTCGGCATCGTTCCATCTTTAATTGCTGGAATCCCAGTTTCGATCAAAGATCTGTTCGATGTTGCAGGCGAAACAACCCTGGCCGGTTCCATTATCTTGAAGGGGGCACCAGCAGCAGATCACGACGCAACGGTGGTTCAACGCTTGCGCGCAGCAGGCGCCGTGATTATCGGCCGTACAAACATGACGGAATTCGCGTTCTCCGGACTCGGTTTGAATCCTCACTATGGAACGCCTCTAAACAGTTATGATCGGGCCACGGGAAGAATGCCGGGCGGTTCTTCCTCAGGCGGGGCCGTCTCTGTCACGGACGGCATGGCCATTGCGGCAGTGGGCACAGATACGGGAGGCTCTGTGCGCATCCCTTCAGCGCTCTGTGGCCTGACCGGTTTTAAATCCACGGCTGTGCGGGTTCCGCTGCGAGGTGTATTTCCATTATCGAGCACGCTCGATTCCATCGGCGTGCTGGCTCCCACAGTGAATTGTTGCGCCGTGGTGGATTCGATTCTGGCAGGCGAAGGCCCAGCGATCCCATCGCCTGCATCGGCCGACCGGCTTTGTCTTGCCGTGCCACAGCATTTTGTTCTCGATCACCTGGACGGCGCCGTGGCTTCCAGTTTTGATACGGCTCTCACACGGCTTTCGCGAAGCGGTATTCGCCTGATCGACCTGCCCTTCGAACAGTTACAAGAGTTGTCTCAGATTAGCGCGAGCGGTGGCTTCGCAGCCGCAGAGTCATATTGTTTCCACAGAAAACTGATTGCCCAGGCAGAGGACAAATATGATCCCCGGGTTTTGAGCCGGATCAAGCGTGGAGCGGGCATCAGCGCCGCCGACTTCATCGAGCTGGTCGATATGCGCAGAGATTTTATACGCCGCGCAGCCTCTGTCACGCAGGGATTCGACGCCGTGCTGATGCCAACGGTGCCTCTGGTTGCCCCCCCACTCGGGCAGTTGGAATCAGATGATCAGGTTTACTTCCGGACCAATGCATTGATGCTGCAAAATACCATGGTTGCCAATTTCCTGGACCGGTGCGCGCTGTCGATCCCATGCCACAAGCCCGGTGATGCGCCTGTGGGCCTCACGTTGATGGGCGAGCATAGCCAAGACAGACATCTTCTGGCAGTCGGATTGACAGTCGAACGGATATTGGGTTCCCAGGCTGCTCTTTCAAGCCGACGTGTCACGTTGCCGAAAGCGGGTTTCGCCGCGACACGATAGGGTGCGGCAGTCGATGTCCATTGCGACGATCTTGGGCTGAACATCGACGGCTCGCCTTCCGCCATCGACGAGCTACGAAAACAGATGGCCCCATTTCGCCATGATTTTTTGGACGAATTCCGGGCTGGCTTCGGCCACCCTGGGGAACTCGGCAATCCAGTCAAACGGCCGGCAGGCATCGATGAGGGCCCGGGAGT
>JAPZAO010000005.1 GCA_027460615.1 Candidatus Methanoperedens sp. | reverse complement strand
AAGCTTTTTCCGCATGTGTAGAGGTATTCAAATACTGAACTTTTTGAACGACCAAAAGATAGTGCACAATACACAATGGTTCCCAATTCAATGAATGCTACTCAGGAACGACGTTGGCTTTAAATAAGTTCAAAGCAAATACTACCATGCCTTCGGGCACCAGTGTTCAGTTGCTCTTGTGGAACTGCTGAACCCCACGTTTTTCACGGGCTGCAAAATCCGTTGTTAGAGTTTTAATCTCCCCAACCTGCCAACTTTACCGACCCATTTTTATATACAGGATACAGGATTATTCATTTATTAACAAGAACAAAATTAGCAGCTAAGAGTACCTTAGCTGCTTTTAAATAAACTAAGGTTGTTTCTATTCCTTTATAGATGGCTTAAAAGGTATTTCCTGTGAAAATGCTTTTTTAAATCTTTCTACCTTATTTTTATGATCTTTTTGATCTTTAATAGGAAGATTACCATAGTTGGGTATAATTATAGCATGCCATCCGTCAATATCATTAAAGCTTGTAGCAAAAAGATAAGTGTTACCCGGCTCCAGAAGATTATCTCCATCCATGAGAACTAACCGATTTACACCATTTTTCTCTTTGTAGCCACCCTCTTGGCTCACTGTGATTATTCCACTGAGGTTTCCTTTTATATTCTCTACAACCTCAACGCTAAACTGTGTTTGTGGCGAGAAACCTGGTACATCACCAGCTTCAGGTGGTGGAGTGTTTGCTTTATTTCCAGTTTGAGCTATAACCTTCCCGATGAATACATTATCTGCAAAACCTACTAATTCGCGGTCATCGGTAACATTGAATACAAAACTAGCACTACTATAGCTGATTTCACTTCCGCCATTGTATCCATTTGTTTGCATGACCAGGAAACCTGTGCCGATCAAACCTGCCAGTATTACAAATACAATACTTATTTTAGTTTTTGTTAACATATTTATCATCTACCAATATATTTTTAAGGATATAAATAATTGTAGTCATCAATATCGTGTTGCCCTAATTGTGTATATGATTCTACAAATTCATACATTACATTGGGTTTATAACTGTGAGCAAATCCCAGTGCATGACCTAACTCATGTAAAGCAGTTTTTTTCTTTTCGTCAGCTGTATGTTGGTTCATATTATATTGATTAAATTCAAGGTCATCGCTACCATATGAGTTAGGTGTATACCTACCGTCAACTCCGCTATTTGGGTTATAATAATCACTGTAAGTAAGATCTTCATATGTCCAAATTGTATCCGGTGCTATATTGACTTTACCAAGTCCATTCCATGTATTGATTGAATGGCTTTGGGCTGTGGTATATACAGTACTTCCATCGTAGCGAATTTCCATATCGTCCACAGCGCTATACCCTTGATAGTGTGCAGATGTTGCAATGGCTAATAATGTTAGGATGCCCATCGCTAACAATAGAGTTTTGCTTGTTTTCTTCATAAATACCCGTCCCTCCAATTTTGGAAGTCACCTATTCCAAATTTTGTAGTTGTTTTCATATTTTATTTCCTCCTTTAATTTTTTTCTTTACTTCCCGGAGGCAAAACTAGGCAAGCTTTAAGTATCCCTAAAGCCAACACAGATTTGCCTTCGGGCAATGCTGGGGCTCAGTAGCTCTCTTGAAGCGGCGACTGAGCCCCACGTTTTTTGTGGGCTGCAAAATCCGTTGTTAGAGTTTTTATTTCCCCAACCTGCCAACTTTACCGACCCATTTTTATGTACAGGATTTGTTCATCTGGATTCGTATATCTCAACCTGCCTGCACCAATCCGAATCCATATATTCTATCCCTGCCGGCATCACCCAGATTAATTGCATTATAATCCAATGCCTCACGGATTTCCTGTGGATTCATGGATAAATTCTTGCTCTTGACCAAAGCTGCAACACCGCTAACAAATGGCGCCGCCATTGATGTGCCGCTTGCATTCGCATAGCCACTGTTTAACCATGTGGAATAAATAGCCACACCCGGCGCAGCTAATTCTACTTCTGTGCCATCCGCGCTCCATACCGGCGCAATGTTATTATAATCGACAGCCGAGACCGCAATCACAGAATCGAATTTTGCAGGATAAAGAACGTCATCTGTACTAAGGTTTCCGTCTCCGTTATTACCTGCGGCTGCCACAAGGAGAATGCCAGCTTTATATGCATTAGCAGTAGTATCATTTAATGCTTGAGAATAAGCCGCTGTTCCAAGACTCATGGAAACCACGTTCATGTTATTCTGTACTGCCCAATCTATTCCTTCGATAACATCTGAGATATAGCCGTTTCCATAGGCATCCAGCACCTTGACTGCGTAAAGCTGAGCATCAGGTGCAACGCCAACTACGCCGATGCTATTGTTTCTGGCTGCGATGATTCCTGCGACATGGGTTCCATGACCGTTATCGTCATTCCATTTGTTGTTTTTTGATTTTCCAACAAGATTAATGCCTCCAGATACGGTTAAGTCCAGATGGCTATTGCTTATCCCCGTATCCAGCACAGCTATCTTTACATTTTTACCTGTTGAATTGTTCCATGCTTCAGGCGCTTTTGCCCTTGCAATGCCCCATGTAATCTGCTGCGGGGGTTGTGGAGGCTGAGTTGGCTTCCCTGCTATCTGAACCTGTGCATCTTCTTCTACATATTTTATTTTCTGATTTTTCTTTAACTTTTCAGATACACTTTCTGGAATATCGGTTGAAATAGCGTTAATTGTATCGTGTTGTGTGAAATTGGCTATACCGTGTTCTTTGATTATGTTTTGATCGATTTCTCCAGTGAATCCGATTATTACGGGCTTTGCGTCTATAGTTGGTATAAGTAGCACCATAAGGATGGATGCAAAAAATATTGATTTCGTTATCATCAAGTTCCTCTATAAATTTTTCATAATTCATGTTTTTTCTCTTTTAGCTCACTTGAAGAATGAGATCTAATTAGTGTTTCTCGATAGAAATTTTCGAACAATCCCGTTTTCTTATATACTTCGGAAAGGTCTGTTCTCCTAACTTGATCAATGTCATACGTCGATTTGACTAAAAATCCATCTTTTATATCTACCCAATCATCTCCAGAATAGTTACCTATTGTCGAAATATAAATAGTCCCGTTGCCAGTTTCTGTTTTCATGCTTATATTGAAATTTACATCTGATTTAATAATGGCACACTCAAATTCACCTGCTTTAACTGATATCTTTTTAGAATCAAGCCATGTATAATTCTTTGTGCCTACTACCATATATTCGTTTAAAGTCCCAGATTCGTTAAAGACTCCAACCTTTTTTATTAGAATAGTCCACGAATCACCTTTTTTGATTTTGTTTTCTGGGTATGCTATCAGGTTTGGTAATTCTGGTTGTATTTCAGGTATAATATTGTCTTGAGCGTCTAATTTAATAAGATTTCCTTTGGTATCAATAATTGTATTGTATAAAGATGTCGTGATGTTCCCATTCATTGTAACGGCAGATGTCACTTTTGTAGTGACATTTTTCCCATCAAAATCTGAAACTAGCATTTCAATATGTATTGGAAATGTATTTTTTGGTGCTTCAGTAGAATATAATGTATCATAAACGAATCTATCACCTGAATTCAAATTATATTTTAGATTATAATCGGTTTGCACATTGGTTTGTGTGTCATCAATGCAACCAGCCCACAGTACCGATAATATGATCAATAATGAAAATATTTTGATTTTACAGTTCATAATAATAACCTCTAATTATCCTGATTTTTTAGATATTTTTTATAAGTGTCTACCGTAAACAAAATAAGAAATATAAAGCCCACGATATACATAATCATTGCAAAATTCTGATTTTTTATGATAATAGCTTGTGAAAAAATCGCCGCAGCAAGACAAATACCACTTGCAAATCGGAATTTGACCATCTGTCTTTTTGCACTTTCTTTACGCATTACTATCGATGCAAAAAATGCCCCAAGGGATATCCATATAACACTAATAGAGTAAATGCTATGAAACGCTAATAAACCTATTACACCAATCAATATTCCAAAAAAAGAAAAAATGAGGCCTATATTGCCCCATTTCCTCATATCCCACTTTGTATGTTGCATATTTAATCCTTCTAAGGTTTTTTACTGACAAATTGCGTTTTCAACTGTGCAACAAGATCCATATCCTGCTGCGCAGCAACAGGAATAGCACGGACATTGTGCCGCAATAGCTCCACCTACTAAGCATGCAACGCAAGCAGCCCCTAACGTAAGAACGCCAAGAGTTACGCAAATTGTACCGCAAGCATAACCACCACCTATTAATATCGCAGCACATTCTACACATTGCCAGGCACCAAGCGCTACTACGGTATCACCTGTCTTTTTATTGTGGGCAAAGTTTATTTGTTTAACCTCTCCATTGGACGATTCAAAAACCATCATAGCAACTTGAACATCAACTACTGTGTCATCTTCTGCTTTCACTGGTACTGTGTATACTTTGTCAGATTTTTTCTGGAATCCTTCGGCTTCCAATTGAGCCTGTAATTTCTTGATTTCTTTATTATCAAATGCCATATCCAGAACTTTATCTTTTTCTGCACCCTGCAGCTCTGTTTTATTTCCAGCAACTCCTCCACTGCATGATCCATTGCCTTTGGAACATCCTGTACAGCCGCTGGTTTTCTTTTCATTGGCATTTGATGTCGTGCTTTCGCTGGCCATAGCCACTGGCACAAATATCGTTGCCATCAAAATTAGCATCGCTGCAAGCATCGCGCCAAATTGCATTCCTTTACTTCTTTTCATACTCTTATTTCCTCCATTTATATTTTCTTTGGTTCTTTGCTACCCTCATCAGGCGCGGCGCTGGCTTTAAATAAGTTCAAAGCTAACATTACTGTGCCTTCGGGCAATGCTGGGGCTCAGCAGCTCTCTTGAAGCGGCGACTGAGCCCCACGTTTTTTCATGGGCTGTAAAATCCGTTGTTAGAGTTTTATCTCCCCAACCTGCCAACATTACCACCCATTTTTAGTACAGGATTTGTTCATCTGTACACCACCTAATTTTCATATATTCTATTTAAACTTGTCGTTTTTTTTAATTTTTTTTCAAAATAGAGAATATAGTTTATATAAAAAAAATTATAGCCGATTATACAAGATTCTGTTAAGTTATTGAAATGAATGACTATGTATGGTTGTGCGGCTAGAAAGTCTCGTTGAAACATTAGACCGTATCGCTGATTCTTTAGAGGATATTAAAATTATTTTATCAATCAAATTCGAAATTGATGAAAAAAAGTTAGAGGAAGAAAAGTTGCTCATACCCACGCCCATTTTATGCCGTATTATGCTTCTTTTGTGAAACCACTTTTCAAACAAAATCATCCATAAGCGCGCTTATATCAACATTATCAATCGCCTGTTTCACAAGCGGCATCTCCTTTATCTGCGGAAGCTCATCCTCATAAGTAGGCGATTGCACCCTGTAAAATACTCCTATTGGAATATGTTCGCCCCATTCCTGCGATTTTACGAAAGCTGCCATCTTATCCCCGGCATTATGCCCGGACGCCTCAAGGTCGTATATCCTCTGTTTATACCAGTCGTACGTGTTAACATGGTTGAAACTCACACACGGCTGGAACACATCTATCAACGAAAAACCCCTGTGTCTCACGGCGTCCACAATTGTTTTCTGGAGATGCTTCACATCACCTGCAAAACTTCGCGCCACAAATGTTGCGCCTGAGGATATGGCAAGCGCAATCGGATTCACAGGTACTTCGATAACACCCGAAGGCGTTGATTTGGTTCTCATACCTTTCTCGCTTGTCGGGGAGGTCTGTCCTGTGGTAAGCCCGTATATCATGTTATTGTGCACGATATACGTCATGTCGATGTTCCTCCGCATCGCATGTATGAAATGGCACATGCCGATACCATAACCGTCGCCGTCCCCGCCCACTCCAAATACGGTCAGTTCATGGTTTGAAAGCCTGACCGCCGATGCAACCGGCAGGACCCTCCCATGGATACCGTGCAATCCGTACGTTCTTATCCAGTGCGGCACTTTCCCCGAACAGCCTATTCCCGAAATAATAGCAATGTTCTCAGGCTCGATATTGAGTTCGACTATCGCGCCTTTAAGCGCGAGAAGGATGCCGAAATCGCCGCAGCCGGGGCACCAGTTGGGCTTGTCAATCGTATTGATATCAATCATCCTAACCATGAGCCACCTCCATAATTTCACAGTGTATTTCTTCAGGATAAAAAGGCCTGCCGTCGTATTTCAAAATCCTGCGGCTCACGCTCTTTCCAGTCTTTTCCCTGATAATATCCGCAAGCTGTCCCGTGAAATTATTCTCAACCACAACTGTTTTCTTAGCAGAATCCATAACATTTGCCACTTTTTCAGATGGGAAGGGGCTTAAATATAATATCTGGAGGTAATTCACTTTCACGCCGTCTTTTTCAAGCATCATCATAGCCTCCTTTATCGGGCCTTTTGTCGAACCTGCCGCAATAATCGTGACGGCTGCATCCGCCGGTCCAACCAGCTCTGGCTGTTTCAGTTCCTTTGCAAGCGAATCAAGTTTCCTCATCCTTTTTTTCATCATTTTAATCCTGTTATCGATATCTTCCGTGATGATACCCTCTTCATCATGCTCGTCGCTTGTGGCAGTGTATATTCCTCTTTTCGTGCCAGGGATGGTTATCGGGGAAACGCCATTTTCTGTGTACCTGTATCTTTTGAAAAAAGTCTTTTCATCTGAAGCTGCAAGCTCCGGCGCTGTCGCGTAAATGCCGCGGTCTATAGTAATCCTTCGCTGGTCGAACTTTTCTGTGGTCTTGTGGCTTTCCGCGAGGTTCTTATCTGTCAAAACAATAACAGGAGTCTGGTATTTCTC
>JAPZAO010000004.1 GCA_027460615.1 Candidatus Methanoperedens sp. | reverse complement strand
AATGAAACTAAAACACTGTCTTCCAATTGTCTGCACGCGCTAAAAAGGCTATACTGAGTTACAATGTGATGCTATGTATGGTGCGTGTCTTGCGAAGTAAATTCGATAAGGTGAAGGTTGCGGAATCCAGAAGCCTCTACAATAAGCATGGCAGGCGTGTTGTCGTAGACACTTTGGAATTCGCGGATGGTTCAGGACATGGAATTGCTTGAAGGTAAGAAAGGGATGCATTTAGGTCGATGTTCGGCCTGATCACGCCCAGGCAATCAGGGCCAATGATTCTCATTCCATGGGTTCTCTTGATTTGGATAATCTGTTCTTCTAGCTTCCTCCCCTCTTCTCCCATCTCCTTGAAACCTGACGAGATGATGATGATTCCCTCTACCCCAGCTTTCCCACACTCTTCAACAACTTCCGGGACGGTCTGTGGAGGGGTGGCTACCACGGAAAGATCAACCTTTTCCGGAACGTCGGTGATCGTTGAATAGCACTCTAAGCCCATGACGACTTTTCTGTTAGGGTTTACGGCAAATATTTTTCTATTTTTTGTCAGGAGCAAATTTTCAAGAATTGTTCTTCCAGCCTTGCCTTCTTCCTCAGTGGCGCCAACCAGCGCAGCCGTTTGGGGATTGAATAACCTTCGAATATCGCCCATGGTCCTAAAAAATCCTTCTCTCTTAAGAAGACTCGGGGATTCTCCGTCTTCAGAGGACCCGGATACAAGGCTGGCTGGTGGCGACGACTTCGCCCACCTGAGAAGCAGCCCCAATACCCGCATTTTTTAATTCCCGAACGAGAGAACCGGCATCGCTCTTGGGAACAGAGAAAAGGAGTCCTCCTGACGTCTGAGGGTCGAACAGCAGCTCTTCTTCTGCTCTGGACAGTGGTTTAATCTTCTTAAATAATCCTTCGACTAATCTCCTGTTCGCCTCGTTGCTCCCTGTTGTCTGACCTTTAAGATACATTTGAAGCGCATTCGGATAGAGAGGAATTTGGTCATAGAAAAGGTCCATCTGCACATGGCTTCCCTTTGCCATCTCCAAGGAATGTCCAAGGATACCAAAACCTGTTACATCGGTGCATGAATGGATATGAAAATTCAGACCAATTTCTAGGGCCTTTCGGTTAAGAGAAGCCACTTCAGGAAGGACAAGTTTTAGATCGTCCCAGGGAAGTTTTTTGGAACGGCAGGCATTAAACAAAACCCCTGGTGGAAATTCTGGTAGTTTATTCAGTATTATAGTTAAAAATGAAAAAAACATGAAGCTTTATGGGATTTTTTTAGTTTCATTACTGGTGATAGTAACTGCATTCAGCGGTTGCTTAACCGGTAATAAGAATACACCCGCAGATATGCTTGAACCCAGGGAAAATTCAGATGGGGGTATAAAAATATCCGTAACATATTTACCTGAAATATCTGATGGCACGGCATTTGCTATTGGAGTTACAGCCCATATGGATTACAACGATGGATTTGAGAATAGTTCATATTTGCGGGATTCAACCGGGAAAATCTACCGGCCTGTATCCTATGAGGGCAGCAGGGGACATCATGCAGCAGGAACGCTTCGCTTCCCGAAAATAGAAACCAAAGGATTTGAACTCGTAATCCAGGATGTAGGGGATGTAAAAGAAAGGGTCTTCAAGTGGTAAACATACAACATGGAATCGCGGGAATCAAAAGGCTCTCACGAAACCCATTGTTTTTCGGGTTATCAGCCGGGATTCTTGTAATCATTTTCAATATCCTGATCGTTTCGATAATCGAAGGTTCCCTGGAAAACGGATATTCTGTATTCCTTGATAACGGGATATTTGCATACCTTGTTCCCCCGGCCGTAGGTGTGCAGATGGGCCTTTTCAGGTGGCACAGGAACATTACGGCAGAAAAAAAATTGTGCGCATCTGAAAAAATAGGTATGACAGGGTCGGTCACATCTTCTGTGACGATGGTATTGTGCTGCCTCCACCATGCGGGTGAACTGCTGCCAGCCCTGGGTTTTATCCTTGCTGCATCGTCGTTCCTCACAGAATACAAAAACACATTCATCATCATCGGGCTGCTTGCCAATCTTGCGGGAAGCGCCGTTATTGCAAAGGCAGTCATGGAAATAAGAAATCGAAAATAAGTGAAACCTGTGTCGATTCTGTTCTTTTGCAAACAGTTTTATCTATGTGATACAATTAAGTAGCCAGGAATATATTTAAATGGACTAATTGAAGGAAAATCAAAATATCTGAGGGGATATTAACAATGGACGAAAAGCATAACAACCAGCTCATAGTTGCAAAGGCATACCCGAACGATGCAGGAAGAGGAATAGCGCGTCTTGACCCGCATACATTAATGGTATTACAGCTTGTGCCCGGAGATATCATAGAAATCGAAGGGAAAAAAAGAACGTCTGCAAAAGTCTGGCGCGCAGACCGGAATGACTGGGAACAGAATATTATCCGGATTGACGGGTTTATCAGGCAAAATGCGGGAGTCGGCATCGGTGACTCCATTAAAATAAAGAAAGCCGAGGTAAAACCGGCTGAGATGGTGATTCTTGCACCCTCGGAAGGCACATCCATCCAGTTCAAAGGTGAAGCCGACGAGATGGTCAAGCGCCAGATAATGAAGCGCCCCCTCACAAAAGGGGATATAATACCGGTAATGAGCACAATGGCGCATCCTTTCCTGGGAAAGGTGGTAACCGGGCAGGCGATATCTCTTATAGTTACAGAAGCCGAGCCTGACGGTGTTATACTGATCACAGATAATACTGAAATAAAACTCATGGAAAAACCTGTGGTACTGAAAGTAAGGGGGACAGGAATAACCTATGAGGACATTGGCGGCCTGACTGATGAAATCCAGCGCTTGCGTGAGATGATAGAACTGCCCATGAAACACCCTGAAGTATTTGAACGGCTGGGAATAGAGCCGCCAAAAGGTGTTTTGATGTATGGCCCGCCGGGGACCGGTAAAACGCTTATCGCAAGGGCGGTGGCAAACGAATCAGGAGCGAATTTCTTCTCTATTGCAGGTCCTGAGATAATGAGCAAATATTATGGGGAGAGCGAGCAGCAGCTTCGCGAGAAATTCGAACAGGCAAACAAAGCTGCGCCGTCGATTATATTCATAGATGAACTGGATTCCATTGCCCCAAAAAGGGAAGAAGTGACAGGAGAAGTGGAAAGGCGCGTTGTGGCGCAGCTTCTTACGATGATGGACGGGCTTGAAGAGAGGGGGCAGGTAGTGGTAATAGGAGCCACGAACCGCATCGATGCCATTGACCCGGCATTGCGCCGCCCTGGCAGGTTTGACCGCGAGATAGAAATTGGAGTGCCGGACAGGCATGAGAGAATGGAGATATTCCAGATACATACGCGCGGCATGCCGCTTTCAGACGAGGTGAGGATTGAATATATTTCAGACAGGACACATGGTTTTGTAGGAGCGGACATATCAGCCCTCGCAAAAGAAGCGGCAATGAAAGCGCTTCGCAGATATCTTCCCAGAATCAAACAGGATGAAGCCGTTCCGAATGAGGTGCTTGAAAGCATGCGCGTCACGGCGGACGACTTTGAAGATGCGCTCAAGGAGGTTGAACCCTCGGCAATGAGGGAAGTGATGATAGAGATCCCAAAGGTTGCCTGGGATGACGTGGGCGGGCTTGATGAGGCAAAGCAGGAAATAAAAGAAGCTGTTGAATGGCCTCTTAATCATCCGTCGAAATTTGAAAAGATGAGTATCCGTCCCCCGCGGGGAATACTTCTTTACGGTCCTCCGGGAACCGGGAAAACACTCCTTGCAAAAGCAGTCGCGACCGAGAGTTCTGCTAATTTCATAAGCGTCCGGGGCCCGCAGCTATTGTCCAAATGGGTTGGGGAATCGGAAAAAGCGATACGCGAAGTGTTCAAGAAGGCGCGCCAGGTAGCGCCGTCTATAATATTCCTTGATGAACTTGACGCGATAGCTCCCATCCGGGGCACGGAATTCGGTTCGAAGACATCGGAACGCGTAATCAACCAGCTGCTCACAGAGCTTGACGGGATTGAAGTCTTAAAGAGCGTTGTGGTGATTGCAGCAACAAACAGGCCCGAGATAATCGATCCTGCTCTTATCCGTTCAGGCAGGTTTGACAGGCTGGTTTTCGTAGGACCGCCATCAAGGGAAGGAAGGATAGGGATATTCAGGATTCACATGAAAAATATCCCTGTCTCGGACGACGTGAATATAGAAGAACTGGCAGACCTTACTGAAAATTATGTAGGGTCTGATATAGAATCACTGTGCAGGGAAGCGGTGATGCTGGCGCTCAGGGAGAATTTCGAGGCCGAGAAGGTTGAAATGAAACATTTCCTTGATGCACAGAAGAAAGTAAGACCTGCTCTAGCCGAAGATATGATGGAATATTACGAGAAGCTGCAGGAACAATTCAAAGGCGGGACAAAGCAGGAACAGAAGTCTTATATAGGTTATAGATAAAAAAAGATAGGAGATTATTATGGCAAAAATACTTGCAAAAAATTTAGCTAATAAGAGGGTAATGCTTACTGACGGGTCGGAATTAGGATTTGCCAGCAACGTGGTTATAGATACCCAGAGTGGAGCTTTGATATATTTGGTTGTCAAACCAACCGCAATGGTTGAAACTTCAAAATATAAAACACAGAATGGTTATGTATTGATACCGTTTGAAGCCGTAAGAGCTGCAAAGGATTACGCTATCGTTGATAAAAAGCTGATAACAGGCAGCGATTTTGATTAAATTTTTTTAAAATCAGGGGCGGTATCAGAAGGCAATGTTTTGAAGGGTGAAATAAAAGTCACAATAATTTGCTCAACCCTGGACAGGGCAAGCCAGAATATTAAAAACAATCTCCTGAATAGCAGGAAATGGCAGACCATAACCGATTCTGATTGTACGGCCCTTGAGTACAAGGATTTCAGGATTGTTGAAATAAGCGAATCCCTCATTCACCAGGATGGGATTGATAAAAAATTAATTGCATGGGGTTTTCCGGCATCCCTTATAATCTTTGCATCAAAACACAGGAGCAAAGACGGGCGGGCTATTCTTACAGTCCATTCCACAGGGAATGTTAATGAAGCCGTTTTCGGGGGAAGCCCGAAGGAACTTGCAGTTGCAGCGCCGCAGGCTGTGCGCTCACTACTTCGCTCCCTCAAAATACTGGCTGAAAATGAGGAATATGAAGTTACTCTTGAATGCACTCACCACGGCCCAACGGATATCGACGTACCTTCAGTCTTCATTGAAATAGGGAGCGACGAATCCCGGTGGACAGATGAAATCGCAGGCAGGATGGTTGCAAATGCAATACTCATGTTAAAAGAAGACGACTCGCCGGTTGCTGTGGGTTTCGGGGGAACTCATTACGCTCCGAGGCAGACTGCGCTCATATTGTCATCAGATATTGCATTCGGGCATATATTCCCGTCCCACGCACTCGAGGTACTGGATGAGGATATGGTACGCCAGGCGTTTATGAAATCAAAGGCTGATTTTGCTTATTTTGACAGGAAATCGATGAAAAGCGGGCAGCGCGAAAAATTGCGCAAATTGGTGGAAAGTATCGGATTTGAAGTTCTGAAAGAAAGCGATATAAAAGATATGGACGGCATACCATGGGAGTTCTGCGCGCACCTCCGGAAAAGAGTAAAGGAGATTTGTCCTTCAGGCAAGCCGGTGATAACAAGCGGTATAAAATGTGAAGTTTCATCATGCCAGGGCTGCATATGCCCGAAGGTGAAAATTGCGCGGATAAACCCGGCTCTATTATCAGAAGCTGAAAAACTTGACAGGAACAGGTTGAAGGAATTCCTCTCAAGCCATAACATTGCATATATAGAATATGAAGACGGCAGGTTCGCCCATGTCCTTATCGGATTAAATGACCACTGCGCGCGATTGGCGGCCGAAGAATTGACTGATGAATGCGTGAAAATACTTAAAAAACATTATGATGTCAAACTTGACAAAGGGACTTTGCAAATAACCGAAAAAAAATTCAACCCCAGACTTGCAGAATCATATGGAATACGCGAAGGTCCTCTCTTTGGAAGACTGGCTCAGGGCGAATCTGTGATTATAGATGGAAAAACTATAAATCCAGAGATGGTATATGAAATAAACAAAAGAGCCATTAAATTAGGCAAGTTAAACGAGTGAAGGAGAAAAAGTATGGAATCAATAATAAAAGAGGCAATTTCAAGAGCAGGAGAATCGCAATTACCTGTTGTCGGGGATACAGACCAGGAACTTGCGGAAATTCTGCAGGAATTAAAAACTAAAATCGTGGTATTAGGATGTGGAGGCTCAGGCTCAAACACAATCCAGAGAATGTCTGAAGAGGGAATACAGGGCGCAGACCTGTATGCGATCAATACGGATGCCCAGCATCTGTTGAATATTAAGGTAAAACGGAAAATCCTTATCGGAAGAAGCAGGACACGGGGATTGGGGGCAGGAAGTCTTCCCCAGATAGGCATGGATGCAGCCCAGGAGTCAAAGGCTGCAATAGAGAAAGCAATAGGAGATGCCGATATGGCTTTTATCACATGCGGCCTTGGCGGGGGAACCGGCACGGGTTCAGCTCCCGTAGTGGCGGAGATTGCGCGGGATGCAGGCGCCCTCTCAATAGCCGTGGTCACGCTGCCCTTCTCGGTTGAAGGGTCCGTACGCCTGGAAAATGCAGAGGCCGGCCTTGAGCGGCTTCGCGATATTGTTGATACGGTAATCGTTGTGCCCAATGATAAATTGCTTGAAGTGGTTCCCCATCTTCCATTACAAACTGCTTTTAAGGTCTGCGATGAGATATTAATGCGGTCTGTCAAAGGTATTACTGAATTGATAACAAAGCCGGGACTTGTGAATCTTGATTTTGCAGATGTAAGGGTAATTATGCAAAAAAGCGGCGTGGCAATGATAGGCCTGGGAGAAGCGGAAGGAGAGAACAAAGCAATCGAATCCGTCCAGAAGGCGCTCCGGAGCCCGCTTCTTGATGTGGATGTCTCGGGAGCAACAGGCGCTCTTGTCAATGTCGTGGGTGGCCCGGATATGACAATAGCCGAAGCCGAAAGTGTGGTGAATGAACTTTATACCCGTGTAGATTCCAAGGCCAGGTTGATATGGGGCGCCGCTGTAGATCCGGAGCTTGAGAATATAGTCAGGACAATGATTGTGGTCACAGGCGTAAAGTCACCGCAGATAATGGGCAAAAATACGGCAGGAGACATTCGCACTGCCAAATACGGAATTGATTTTGTCAAATAACAAATTTTAAATGCCTGCATACATAAATGAGATTTTCAATTCAATACAGGGCGAAGGGCCGTATGTAGGCGTACGGCAGGTATTTGTCAGGTTTGAGGGGTGCCAGCTTCACTGTGGATACTGCGATACGCCGCAAACCCGGAATGTCTCCGGCTCATGCAGGATTGAGAAAACCCCCGGAAGCGGAGATTTCTATACTGTCAAAACCCCTCTCGACAGGGACGAAGTCGCTGGGTTAATCCGGCAATTATGGTCGCCTTCAACCAGGCATGTAAGCCTGACCGGGGGAGAACCTCTCCTCCATTCGGATTTTATCAGGACGCTCGAAATTGAATATCCGGTTTATCTTGAAACAAACGCAGGGTTTCCGGAAAAAGCCCGGGAACTGAAAGATATGGTTGCAATAGCATCATGCGACATCAAGCTTCCTG
Source organism: Candidatus Methanoperedens sp. (assembly GCA_027460615.1). Classification (GTDB taxonomy): domain Archaea; phylum Halobacteriota; class Methanosarcinia; order Methanosarcinales; family Methanoperedenaceae; genus Methanoperedens. The sequence continues at coordinate 25,785 of JAPZAO010000004.1, read as the reverse complement.
AACACGATTCTACTGACCAATACGCTGAATTATTAAAAAACGAGCTTGAGACAATATCGATATTTAACGAAACCTCCTCGACTTTCGTAAAGGTGATAATCCTCCCCGAGACCACAAAGCAATCATTATCTCCTGCAATAGACGGTGTTGCATCAATCGACAGGAATATTCCCTTTGTGCTCCAGCCGGTAACTTCAAGTACGAGGGTTTCCTCGTTGAAACTGGCTGAGCTTATGGATTTTGCCGGGGAAAAATTAAAAGATGTGCGTGCTATACCGCAAACGCACAAGATGATGAATTTGCTCTAATATCCTGTCGCGGTCGCTAAGGCGATCAGCGTCTTGGCATCGGAAGTCGGTGAAGAGACAAGGATCATTGCTTTATCTGTTGCCCATATTATAGAATAACTTTGCGTATTCTGTCCATTTTTAGTAGTATAATCCGCCACCTGTGTTGCTTTATGCCCGTTTAAAGAAATCTCCGTAAATGGATCATATTTGGCATCTTTATAGCTCGACTTATACTGTGCAATTAAAGTCTCTGGATTGTCATTTTTGATTACCTGGATATAAACATCCTCGACATTATTATACCTGTAAACTCCTTCAGTTGAATTTATCGAGGTTCCTCCAATATCCTGGGTGGTTTCATGGATTGCCATAAACGTGAATCCAGCTGGTAAACCGGTTTGCGGAATTGGCCCGGAATTTAAAGTCGAATTTTGGTTTACTTTCTCTTTATCGAAAATACAGCCTGAAATAAGGACTGTTATAATAAGCACTGCTGATATCCATAATTTTTTTGACATATGTTTATCTCCTACCGTTAATATGCAGAGGATTTCAAAAAGGTAACGGTTGAATAGTTACTTTAGTTTATAAACCAATCACAAATTTTAAAATCTGGTTTGATGATATACTGGTCATGGATTATCGAACAGGTTCAATAGGGAGACTCTTTGCAGTCAGGATTGACCACGGTGAAGATGTAATTGCAGAGATATGCAAATTAGCATTGAAAGAAAACATAAACTCAGCTTTTTTTGTTATGCTCGGGGCAATGGCAGAAGCAGAACTCGTAACAGGTCCGAAAGAAAAAGTCGTGCCGCCCACCACTGTCTGGTCGGCATTCGACGATGCGCGCGAGATTATTGGTGCAGGTAACATTTTCCTGGAGAACGGCGCTCCAAAAATTCATCTTCATGGCGCTGCCGGAAATAGTAAAAACATGATAATGGGATGTTTCAGGAAAAAAGCGCAGGCGTTCATGGTTGTTGAAATATTTATAGTTGAGATGGATATTGCTGCGGAAAGGGTGTTTGACGAGAAGTTGGGGACTTCGCCGATAAGGTTTCTATGAGAAAGAAAATGATGTGATAGTGTGATTGGTAAAATAAGAGAACTTGCTAAAAAAGAATGCATAGAATTTACACATCATGCAAGAGCGCAAATGTATGCACGCAAAATTAACTCTGCCGATGTTAAACAATGTTTACTTGACGGTGAAATAATAGAAGAATACAGTGATGATAAACCGTATCCCAGCTTTTTGCTTTATGCTAAACTTGACCAAAAATATATACATGTTGTATGTGCTGTCGCTGAGGAACAGTTATTTATAATTACAACCTATTATCCAGATGAGAATTTATGGGAAGCTCACAAGAAACGCAAATGACTAAGCAATGCCCTGTTTGTGGAGGACAATTAAAAGAGGATAAAATCCGGGAAGAGGTATGGGTAGAGGGCAAGTTGCTGGTCATTGATAACCTGCCTGCAAAAGTGTGTTCGCATTGTGGCGAGTCCATAGTGGATTATCCCACCATGAAAAAAATCGAGAACATAATTGAAAAGTTCAAGCATAAAGAGATTCTTGGCACTAAATTCACAGCGTATGAAATAGATGCGAAGGCGGCGGCGCTGGCGTAATAGGGGTATTTGATGCAGGATGGATATGTCGGCGATGTAGGTGACTTCGGTAAATATTTACTGCTATGGAATATTTGCTCACCTGCGGATTCGGATAAGAAGTTAAAATTGGGTGTTAATTGGTATAAAGTAAAAAATGACGGCAGCTATGGAAAACATATCAGATATTTAAGAAAAGACAATTTTAAATTAGAAGAATGTTGTAATCCCAAAAGTAAGGAACTTTACAATAAAATTCAAACTTTAATGTTTCGAAACTTAAATGATGAAATTTTATCGAAATTAAAAAATAATCCTTCACAATTAAATGATGATGAGTGGGCACAAATTAGTGAAAATAAAAAGATTGAAGAAATAAGTAAACGTGAGATATTGCCAAAAGGTACTGTTTTTTATGATAAAGAATTACAAAATACAGATAGAGGAGATTGGGTAGCTAACGGATTTGAGCAATTAAAAGAATGTGATGTGATTTTCTTCGACCCGGATAATGGTTTAAAAGACGATGATGGTAGTAATAGTGTAAAACACATTTATTATCATGAATTGGGGAATAATGCAGATAAAAGTTTAATAATATACCATCACGCAACACGAAAGAAAATAAAAGAACAAGCTGAAGAAATAAAAAATAAATTAAGTAAAAAATTTGATAAAAATGGTGATGAAATTAGAGCATTATGGTATCATAGAGGAACAGCGAGATTATTTTTTATCATTCCGAATGGGACTCATAAAGATATAGTAACTGAAAGAATAGATAGGTTTTTGAAAAACTTTGAAAATAAAAAAAGTAATAAAGAGAAACATTTTGAAAGAATCTAATTAAAACACTCTACATCAGCCTCGCCGGTAATTTCTGCTTAGCCAGCAAATCCCCGACATCCTCGGCGCTCCGGATAACATCAGCATCCCCGTCCTTCACCAGTATTTCTGCGCATCTTGGTCTCCCGTTATACTGGCTGCTCATGCTGAACCCATATGCTCCGGCATCAAGAAGCGCTATCAGGTCGCCCTTTTCCACTTGCGGAAGCATTCTATCCTTTGCGAATATGTCCCCGGTCTCGCATATCGGCCCGACTATAGTATAGTTTTCTTCAGCAGGTGAAGCCGCCTTGTTAGCCACCACGGCATAATGGTAGGAATCATACATCGTGGGACGCACAAGGAGATTAAAACCGGCATCCACTCCCACAAAATTCTTTGCCGCTTTCTTTACCGTATTGACACGGGTAAGAAGGATGGTGGTATCGGCTACGATATAGCGCCCGGGCTCAATTATGAGTTTAGGTTTGATTCCAAGGGCTTCTGTTCTTTCCCGGAATACCGGGAGAATTGCGCTTGCATGGTCACGCGGCGTCGGGGCGCTCTCATCTTTCTTATATGGAATCCCAAGACCCGAGCCCATGTCCACGAATTTGAGATTGATGCCGAGCGCGGTCACCTTCTCCACGAGATCCATCATTTTATGCGCAGCTTCCTTAAATGGCGTTGTATCCAGAATCTGCGAACCGATATGGCAGTGTATCCCGGCTGGTGAGATTCCGGGAAGCTCTTTTGCTTCGCCATAAATATTTACAACATCCTCGGCAGGTATTCCGAATTTGGAAGTCCGAAGTCCGGTGGATATCTTGGGATGTGTCTTTGTAGAAACATCCGGATTTACACGAAATGCGATATCTATGGTTTTTCCCAGGCTTTCTGCAATTCCTGAAAGAGCATGAAGTTCATCTCTTGAGTCCACGGACACTTTCACGCCGATATCCACGGCTTTTTGAAGCTCGTAATCTGTTTTTGAATTGCCGTTAAAGAGGATTTTCTCACGCGGGATGCCGGCAAGGAGCGCCATATAAAGCTCGCCGTAACTGAAAACATCAGCGCCTGCCCCTTCCCTGGCAAGCATCCGCAGGATAGCAAAACTTCCGTTGGCTTTAGCCGCATAGTATATATCGGCATCGGGGAATGCTTTCCTGTAAGTAGAGAAATTATCGATAACACGGGACTCATTTGTAACATATAACGGTGTACCATATCGCTCTGCAAGCTCTGTGGTGTCCGCCCCTCCTATTACCAGGTGATTGTTCCTGATCTCAAGATGATTTTTTATTGTGAACATAGGTGCACAATTAGTTGTAATCATATTATAGTTTTCACATCACGGAATCCTGACGTTTGCCATCATTACACACCTCTTTCACATGTAACTTAATAAACATGTGAAAACAACCTCATACATATGGCACCGAAAAATTGTTGGGAACTTAAGAAATGCGGCAGAGAACTTGGCGGAATAAAAGTTAAAGAAATGGGCGTATGCCCGGCATATCCACATCATGGAAAGGACTGCTGGACGGTTGCAGGAACATTCTGCGGAGGCAAAGTCCAGGGCACAGATGCCCAGAAACATGGCACATGCATGGTTTGCGATTGGTATAAATCCGTTAAGATGTAATCTTCGCGCCTGTTTTCGGCCATTACACACGTTTTTCACAAATTGGTTTATATCCTGATTAATTAACATTAAGTTTAAATTCAGAATAAAAACGATTAAGGTTCTTGATATCATGAATAAACGAACAATAACCACAGTTGGCGTTTTTTTATTATTATTGGCTGACTTGGATGTCGCCCGGGCTGCCTACGGCATAAGTAACGGGATTGACATCAGCGGGACAATCGTAAGGTTAATTTCGTTCCTTCTTGGCATGTGCGGTGCGACTTACCTGGCAGCAGGATTGTGGCAGAGAGCGGAAAAAGGGTCCGAGACCTGGAAATACCTTTCGATTTCCATGGTTTTGTTCGTGTTCTGGAATGTCATAATGGCTTTTGGTATTTTGCTGGATGTCCTGACAGTGCAAAGAGCCGAGCATGAAATTGCCATATCAGCGGATGCCCTGAATACTTATTATGCGATTGTAAGGATTCTCGACCCGGTTATAGAGGTTCTTGTATTCGTAATACTTCTTTTCGGGCTTCGGAAGATTATAAATGCGATGCGTAATGAGCCGTGGAGTGTGTTCAGCAAGGAGGATTCAGATGAATGAAGAATTCTTTGTTGTCCTGAATTCTATTGCATCCATGATAGTAATGGTTTGCAGCGTTCTTTCCTTTCATTTACTTGTCGGGATTTCAAGAGAACTGAAAGGCTTAAAGACTATGGACCTGATGTGGAAGAATTTCATAATAATGGCCAATCTTTTCATATTGCTTGGTATTACAAGGGCGGTCGGCTCTATCGGAACTATTATTTTTGAAGGGTTCTATCCGGTTTTTGAGGCTTTATTATCGGTGACACTGATTCTGTTTTTTGTGTTCGCGATACTACTATCCATATCGATTGAGGAGATAACGGAATAGTATGGGCGGCAAGATATTATCCGAAGAAGAACGGCGGCACATGCTTGAAAAGCTTGAAAGTAAAATAGTCGCCACGCGCTTCATGACCCTGAAATACATTTCTTCTTCGATAAACCAGGATAAGGTGGATTTTGCAAAAATGGATATGGAAATGCCTGATTTTACCAAGAGTCTTGTCAGGATTATCGAGATGCAGGCAGAAAAAGACCCTGAGGAAATGGTAAAGCGTGAAGCCGGCGTGTGCCTTGAGAACCTTAAAAAGAAACTCAATCCGACGCTGATGCACGATGTTCCCATGTGCACTTCATGCGGGGAACGCGTAGTCGTTTCTTACAGGTTCTGTACCAAATGCGGGATTGAGTTAAAGAGCCAGAAATGGGCTTCGACATATAAGCTCTGTGATAAATGCCAGAACCTTATAGACCCCAAATGGAATAATTGTTCATATTGCGGCAGCCAATTGATAAAGAAAGTGGAAGTTGCCAAGACATGTTCATTCTGTAAGAAAAACATCGAGCCGAGCTGGCTCATATGCCCGTATTGCGGCTCCAAAATAAAACTTGTTGCCGGTGTCTGAAAACATCACAGGATTATAATTTTGACTGTTTCAATCAGGATCTACCTTACAGACCTGTGCCGGTCAGCCCTTAATACTAAAACATATATGCAGAGCAACAATCCTCCGACTGCATACAGAATAAGCATTGTCAATGAATAATATTCATAAAAAAATATTGCAAGGCTGGTGCCTAAAGTCATGGCAATAGGAAGTAAAAAACTAAGGATTGTAATATTTTTGGATACCATATTTTAGTCTTCCTTATACCAAACAGCTTCTCAAGGATAAAACTACTGTTGTGAATAAGTGTGATACATGGATTTAATATGGTTTTCATTATTCATTTTTTCACTATTCACACAAATTTCACAACTTCGTTTATATTCAGGTGAACCATAGAACGTTTTGCGCGCTAAAAGGACGTTTTTATGTCTATAAGAAAAAACATATCGTTGGAAACAGGACACCTCCAGAAACTGGAGCCGCTTGTCCGAAAACATAATGGGAATTTCAGCGCTGCGATGCGTGAAATAATAGACCTTATAGATATAATGACAAAAGATCCTGAAGCTGTAAATAAACTTATAGACGGGTTAAAAACAGACTACAACTTCACAGAAACAATTGTTTACTGGCTGATCAAACAGGCCCGCGGCAGGCTGATAGATACCGAACATCTCAACAGCATTATAGACCCGGCAAAGATAGTGATGCTCTCCGACCTTGAGCGGTATCTTGATGATATGACATCAGGTGTGAGCTGGCAGACCACTATAAAAATAGATGATTACGATGATAACGTTCATCCATTGCATGTGAAGGTCACTCTTTCCGGGAACAGCATATATAAAATGGAATTTCTCGGTGGAATGATTTCTTCTTATTTAATCACGCATAAAAAGCAGGAAATCGTATCACTGAAAAAGATGTCCAACAAAATCACGATTAGTTTCAAGAAACAGGCGAATACGAATCTTGCCAGGCAATCTCTTGTCAATTATTTTGGGGATATGGACGATATAGCATGCGAAATTGTGAAAAAGCAGGAATTCTGGAAATGTATTGTCAATCTCTATAAACAGACCAATTATAACATGGTAACCATTCCAAAAAATTATTATAATGAACTGTTAATAGGAAAAGAGGCGCCAAGTTATCTCACAGCGCCTATAGAGGCAATTCATAAGATCCCGATACGTGACATACCGCTGGAAATACTTATCCCGACGATGAAATCTGTGTATGAATTCATGGGGATTGTGGAAAGAATCGATGTGAACGAGAATACATTGTATATCTATCATGGGAATACGGATGTGCGTGCTATAAATGCAATAGAAAAAATTCTTTTGAATGTGCTTAACTCCAACGGCACCAAATATAAATCCCGGTGCTCTGAAAACCTGATTGTGATGAGTCCTGTAGTGCAGACAAATGAGGGACAGGCAGAAAATTTAGACTGATGCTTCGGTTATACTTCAAATATGAAAGCTAATCCCGGGATGACAGTTCAAAAAACATTAACTGGTGATATAGCAGATGGCACATCAATGACTACACCAGTTTACATATCTGACTTCATCATGTTGTTAATAAAATATTTTATAAGTACAGCAAACCTCCAACGTCTCATGTTCTTACTATCATTTTTGACTTACGGGGTCGGAGATGGTGTAACTGCAGCTTACATGATTGAAAAGACGGGTGTAATGAGGGAATCAAATCCGATTTTGCAGTTTTTTTATGCATCATCTGGTGCGCCGGGTATTATCTCTTTTAAAATATGCTTTGGGTTTATTATATTGCTCATGGTATGGATTATATCCAGACAAACAAATACATACTGGACAATCACCGGTTTTCTGGTTGCGCACTGCGCGGGTGGCATTATGGCAATGAGGGCAAATCTGATGGCTGCCTACGGGATGACACCCCCGTCGCCGGATTCGGTTATAATGGCTTTCCTTATCCTGACAGGTTTGTTTGTGTTGATAGGCGACATGATGGATAAACTTAGCTCAACGAGTGTTAAACAAACTCGAGCTAAGGCATTATTAACGACTGATTTCTTAAACAAAAGTATTATGTAAGAAGAAAGATGGTGGTTGTGTTTAGGTGAAAACACATAAACTAATATTGTGGATAGGATTAGTAACTCACCATCAATAATTTAGATATTAGTTATGATATATATCGTTAGACATCGGTTATCATTTCAGAGAATAGATTTAGACAGTTGTGGTAATATAAAATTCATTATAATAACTATTAATAGAAAAACTAGGAGTGTATAATCTGGAAGCTTAATTATTTATATATAAATATTATTTAATAAATATATATATTGAAAATTTTAAAAATATTTATATCCTATAAGTTAAGAAGTTATATTGGAAAGATAAGGTGTTTATCTTTTAGTTCACCAAAAACGGTCAAAAACGTAAAAAAACGGGGAAAAACGACTGGATAGTTTAACATAGAGATAGCACTGGGAACAAAGGATAGGAGTTGAATGAATGACTATTAGTGACATTCAGGTACAATTGTCACTTTCAAAGAGGCTGGCACTGCATATCAATGAAAGAGCATCTGAGAGATTAAGGTTATATCCCCGCCACTCTTGCCGGGAAAACTCACACAAATCCGGGATCATAGCCGGGAATGCTTTTAGGTGATATTATGCCCGATAATCAATTGCAAAGTAACGCGCAATCGACGGACGGCGTAAGCGAATTTTTAGAACTTCTGGGAAATAAGTATATAGACGAAATTTTGAGTTTGACTTCGATTAAAGAATGTTCGGCGCTTGAATTAAGCAAGGAACTTAACATACCTTTAGCTACTGTTTACAGGAAACTCAAACTTCTTGAAAATTCTGAGATGATAGAAAATGTGAAAACTACTATCAATCTCTCAGGTAACGAAGAAAAGTATTATAGATGTCTGGTCAATGAAGCCACTGTGAGCTTTCATGATGGGAAGTTTTCCATCGATCTTAAAAGGATGGATCACATAACTAAGATTTTAAGGGTATGGCAAAGGTTCAAATCGAAATGAAAAATCCATAATCGGAGAAGAAATTGATGAACGGTATATCCAGAAATAAGCTTATGTTGATGTTAATTGTCTAAATAACAGTATTGTTAAAGGTGGGTAATGGCATTTTCACGATTCAGGAATCTGATGAAATATACAAAATTGGTATTAAATTGAAACACCGGTGATAATGTCAAAATAAATATTAAGTTGTTTGCAATGTCGTGTTTTCTTCAAAATGATAATCATAATCTCAATGATTCTCATTAATGATTCTCATTCATAAGAACCGGTTATACCTTTTATTATATTAGATGCATAAATTAACACATAGGATACAACGAAGATTATCTTACATCTTCTGGCTGTAAGGAAAGATTGGTGCAGGGCTATCTGCTCTGTTTACTCTTTCCAAAGGGATAGGAATTAAAAGCCAGAAACCCGGACTTAGCAGGTAATGATGCTAAAGAGATGATCTAAAATGGAAGCTAAAAAAGATCAAAATAGACGAAGTAACCTTCCACAATTTATCACGATCATAAGGTCAAATATCTTTTAGATGTTTGATTTTAGAAACATCAAAGGAATAGGATAGGAAACCTTAGATTCAGGAGGAAACCTGATAAAAAAACACAAATTAAAACTCCGCTTAAAGCGGGGGAAAAATAAAGAGGTAAAAATATGAATGCGAAATTAGGTCTAGCCTTAGTTGCGCTAGTAAGTGTAGGCGTGTTCGCCCTGCCATCAACGGTGGCGTTGTTCGCAGGACAACATGGCTTTGTTAACATCGACCCGACAGGCAATCAGATCGATTGTATTAAATGTCACGGTGATATACAGGCAGAGTTACAGAGTGAACATTCTACAGTAACCGGAACAAACGGCCCGCACGCTAACATGAAGTGTGAATTCTGTCACAGGCTGCAAATCGGTCTGTCAAGCGGTGACAGTGCTTATGCAATTGTTGAATATCAGGGAACAGCCCTCAACAGCACAGGCGCAAGTGTAACAGCAAGAAGATACCTTGTAATGAAGACGGCAGATTATGAAGCCCAAAAGTATCCGGCAACTGTTTCAAATAATCCACTTGTAACAAACGTATCGACTATGGCTACAGCAGGAGGCAGCCTGAGTCCATTGTACAATCCAGACGGCTTATGGAATTACAGTGCTACAGTCTTTGCATGGAACAACACTGTTTCAAACAGAGCAAGACAAACCGATATAATCAACCAGACCTCAGGTCTTGGGACTGTAGTCTTTGTCGCTAGAGGAACAATATACCCATTGTATAATGCAAGCGCTGGAGCACCATATGACACGAATCCATTAACGAAAGATAGTGCATTCAACCCGGCACTTGTCTCATGGGATACAACAGGTGTAACAGGACCCACATCACAGCCAGCAGTAAACCTTACCGGAGCAGGCTCAAGAACAGTCAACGCTGGAAGCAGGTATCACGCAGCATCACTTGTTGCATGTATGGACTGCCATGCAGGCGCAAGCCCGCAGCCAGGCCATGAAACAGCAAGACTCGGTGCGACATCTGCTGACGATGAAACCTATTGCGCACAATGCCATTATGGTACAGAATTACCCGGTGATATCAGAACATATGCTCTATCAGCAGGCGGATTTGGCGGTATAACCAATGAAGTATTCGACAGTGGTGAAGCAGAAGTACACAAAGAGTTTGTAAAGAATGACCCGAACAATCCGAATATCGGAGTATTCGGCGGAAGGATGCAACCAGCAAGCAATGCTGCATGTATCGCCTGTCATACCCACGTCGCTGTGGATATCAGCTACACCAGACCCTCAACGCTTACATTCGATGCGAATGAAGGCACAGATGGTACATGGTTCCCTGGAGGATACAGTGCGACAGGAGCCACAGTAACACACAGTAACGGCACATAAATGGAAAGGGGGTTAAACCCCTTCCTTTTTTTTAGGAACGGCTTATGAACAAAACACGCTTATCTTTTCTGGTTCTGTCAATTGCTTTTTTAACAATTTCGGTCGTTGCAGCAGAGTCACAGCAAGACATAATATCAGACCATAGACCAATACCAATATGTTACTACTGCCATTATGTGAAGGGATATTCAATAGGAAGTTTTTCCAGCACAGATGAAGCGTGCGATAAATGTCACAATATCAAAGATAATATCAATAATCTTGAACAGGCACACAGTCAGATATGCAGCAAATGCCATAACACTCCGGATACCCCGGAAGCATATCATCAGATGCACAACGGAGTTTCATGTGAAAAGTGTCATGGGAACGGCACTTTACCTGTAAGACCGGGTATTAGTAGAACGAACTGTGCAGGATGCCACGGAGCGTCAGTATCAATCACTGGCGGAGGGAAAATCCATGAGGTTCACAAAGCAAAACTTGAGTCTGCATGTCCAAAATGCCATGGAGTGCCCCCGTCATCAAATCCTTCGATGTTAACAGGAGCAAAAACACAGGAACCAAAAAAAGAAATTTTTTCAGCAGCGTACGCCAGATTGATAGATTATAGGAAGTACACGCTATATGAGATTTTTAAGAAACTTTCATCCGTATTTTAATTCTTTTTCTTCATTCCTTTCTTTTGTACAAAAAGCAACACATGTTTCACGTATGACCAAAAACAGGCTGTGGGACAGAATTAAGTGGGGTACAAGTATAACAAATTATGCCAGACACCAGTGCAGGTTAAAGCAGTGTCAATCCGATCATCCCTTTTTTGTCCCACCGTCCATCCAAACCCTCTCTTATCCGCCGAAAATCCAGACTCAGAATTATTTCTGAGAAAATATTGTCCAAGGTAAGGAATCGTATCATTTACAAACTCATCCATCGTATCCTTCCATTTCCAGGAACCCCTCAAAGTCGCATTTTTTCTCGGAATGACATAGACCTTTGCCTTCCCGAATCTATCCACATAAGAAGGAAAGCTGTAATATTTATCAAGCCTCACACTATCGATTTTTACATCAATGTGTTTTAGCATTTCCATTGCTTTGTCAAAAGCTTCTTTTTCACTCTTTAAACTCATTCCAAATGCTACATACATTTTGGACTCAATATCCATCAACTTAAAAGAATAAACGAAAGCCTTTGTCCCCGAATACTCTTTTGCTTTATCCTTTCGTAACTGAGTTTCAGAAGCATAATGCTTTTTTATCGTTAATGAATAACCAGTCCCATCTCCACATGCATGAATGTTCTTAACCCCTTTAGTCTTTAAAATCAGCACGTGGAGGTTGTAAATTGCCATTTCAACATCAGGATTTGAATATAAACGTTCTACAGTCTTATAGCTGATCTCAACTCCAGAGAGGAGAGAAAATAAAGCAAGCATTGATGCCATTCTCCTGTTGCTTTCCCCAAAAAGTTCTTTCAGCAGGAGGATAATGACTCTCTGTAATAAAGGTTCAAGGTTACGGATTGCTCCTTTTGCCCGATTCATCAATTGCTGTTCATAAGTTCGCCAATCACGTTTCTTTTCTGCTTTGTTATCTTTGTACTGGTTTAGCAGAAATTCGTCAATATCTTTCAACCTTTTTCTTATTTCCTCACTTCTCATCATGGTTCCTAATACGTCCGTAAAGTATATAAGTGTTTACATGTATATATTATACTATGAGAGAAATCAAAGCAGTGGTAGGCGGAAAGCTATCAATTAAAGATAATGTTGAAGAGATATACGAAAAGAGAGTAACACCTTATGGAAATGGGGCTAAAATTGATGCTCAAAAGAAATACATTGGAAAAAGGGTGTTTGTAATTGTCTTAAAAGATGGAGGGGTTTGATAAGTGCTATTTTTAGTTTTGTCCCACAGCCGCTTATGACCGTAATTATTAATAGTAATCAGTTCAATCACAGGAACAGATGAGTGAAATAAAGGTATCCGATTCGGCAGGAAACCCTTTGCATGCGGGAAGTTTTGTACAATATATAAATACAGGTACGAAAGGTAATGTAATTGAAATCGTTTCTGACGATGAAGGGACCTGGGCTCTTGTAGATAAGACAAATCTATATTATAAAACCGAGGTTCTAAAAATAATAAATCCTGTTGAGGAGAAAGAGCTCAGTGAGAAAATATTAACTCGTGAAGAAGTCAACCAAGTATTGGAAAAACAGAAAGAAGCTGGTAACGCTGAAATGAGTGATGTCAGTGTGGAAAGCGGCGGATAAATATATAATAAAAGAAGCTACTTGCTAATTAAAACCATGCTTCGTCGACACGATTTATTTTATAATGTATTATCATGAACGATTCGTAAGCTTTAAGTACTTTAAAGGAATTGGTAGGTGGTACAAGGGATTGTAATGGATGTTCGATACAATAAAAAACAATGTGACTGGGATGAATAGAACATAATTATCTTATTTTGGGTTCTATACTCTATCATGTTGTGGTCGCTCGTTTGTTGTATCGATTCCAAGTGAGCAATTTCTTGGAAAATACAAAATTAGGAGGTAAATAAACGTGGCTGACACAATAGACCTATATAGCGACAGAGGAGCAAAACTCAAATCAGGCGTCGACATAAACGACATAAGCCCGATGAGAAATGCCGCTATCAAGAAAATAGTCACCGGTATTAAGCGAACAGCAGCCGTTGACTTAGCAGGAATCGAGAAAACCTTAGCAACATCCGCAATCGGTGGCAAGGGCAGAAAGATTCCCGGTAGAGAAATGAAATTAGATATAGTAAAGAACGCTTCAAAAATACAGGCCGCAGTTGCCGATATGGTAAAGGTAGACAGCGGAGATGACACTGTTGTAAATGCCTTAAATGGTGGAAAACAGTTAATCGTTCAAGTACCATCCGCAAGAATAGATGTAGCAGCAGAATATGTATCATCATTGACCTGCGCAGCATCAGCAACAACACAGGCAATAATAAGCCAGTTCAACATTGGAATGTTCGATGCACCAACCATTAAGTCCGCTGTCTGGGGACAGTACCCACAGACACTTGATATGGTAGGCGGAAACGTAAAGTCAATCGTCGAAATCCCACAGAAAGATGAAGGCTTTGGCTATACATTAAGAAACGTCATGGCAAACCACCTTGCAGCAGTATGCAAGAAGAGCGCTATGAACACAGCCGCCCTTTGCTCAATCCTTGAGAATACAGCCGTATTCGAAATGGGTGACGCAATCGGTAACCAGGAGAGACACAGATTAATGGCATTCTCCCACCAGGGCTTAAATGCAAACAACATGGTGTATGGAACAGTAAAAGCACAGGGCAAGACCGGTACAATCGGTACAGTCGTCCATGCATGTGTCGAAAAGGCAATTGCAGACAAGGTAATCAGTGCAGATAAGAAATTCGCATCTGGCTATACGACCTATAAGACCAACGATGTCGCAAAGTGGAATGCATACTGTGCAGCAGGCACACTTGCAGCAACACTCATTAACTGCGGTGCGATGAGAGCCCCACAGTCAGTATCAGCAGTATTGCTGTACTTCAACGACCTCGTTGAGAAGGAAACCTCACTCCCAGGATGTGACTTCGGTAAGGTAGAGGGCGCAGCAGTCGGATTCTCCTTCTTCTCACACTCCATTTATGGAGGCGGTGGACCAGGAGTCTTCAACGGCAACCACGTCGTTACCAGGCACTCAAAGGGTCTTGCAGTACCATGCGTAGCAGCAGCAGTTGCTCTTGACGCAGGTGTTCAGATCTACAGCCCCGAGAAGACCTCAGGATTAGTAGGAGATGTCTTCAGCTCGGTAGATGAGTTCAGAGAGCCAATCAAGGCAGTAGCAGGAGCCGTATAAATCGGAGAAATTGAATGGTAAGAGCTGCTCCAATACCGGGTAAACCGATCCAAATCAAAGTATTTCCGTGTAAATTGTTACAACCTGCGACTGCTGAAAAACTCTTAAATGAGATTGATCAGGTCAAGGGGGTAATACGAATGCTTATCGGCGGTAAAAATCTTCCCAGGAAGGTCACATGCGGACCTGGAACAGGGACGGATGTTAACCACCCCAACATGGAAATAATCCATGTAGGAGATTGTGCATTCGAATTGCATGTAATGGTTGGCGAAGTAATCGTCGAAATAGAAGATGAAACCGCAAAGGAAGAGCTTAGAAAAGCGTGTGAGCGAGCGTTACCTTTTTCCTTTGAATTCAAACAGGGATTCTTCATCAAGAAAAAAGCTACTTTGACTGATTATGGTAAGTATGGGTTCAAAAGCAAGACTGATGAACGCATCAATCTTGAAGATGAACGAATACTCGGCCTAATGGACCCGCATGCAAAAGCGGAAACGAACCTCTGTGTAATTGGAACAGAGGAGAAATCGTGAGTTTATCCATCCACAGAGCAGAAGGACCGATTCAAATTAATTAGGAGGAAAAAATATGGCATATAAACCACAATATTATCCTGGCAATACCTCAGTTGCTAAGAATAGAAGAAAACACATGTCTGATGACGTAGAGAAACTGCGTGATGTTTCCGATGAGGACTTAACAGCATTACTGGGTCATAGAGCACCCGGCTCGGATTATCCCAGCACACACCCACCACTTTCAGAGATGGGCGAACCAGAATGCTCCGTAAGAGAGGTCGTTGACCCAACACCAGGCGCAGCAGCTGGAGACAGAGTCAGATATTCACAGTTCGCTGACTCCATGTACAATGCTCCATCAGTACCATACTGGAGATCGTACCATGCAGCAATCAATTTCAGAGGAGTTGACCCAGGCACATTGTCAGGCAGACAGGTCAACGAAATGAGAGAGAGAGATATGGAAGAGTACACAAAGAGACAGTTAGAGACCGAAATGACATGCCCGGGTCTTGCTGGCCTTAGAGGCTGTACAGTTCACGGACACTCCCTCAGATTGCAGGAAGACGGCACCATGTTCGATATGCTGGACAGGCGCAGACTTGAAGGCGGCGTCATTGTAAGTGACAAAGACCAGGTCGGCGTCCCAATTGACAGAAAAGTCAACCTTGGCAAACCAATGAGCGAAGCAGAAGCAGCCAAGAGAACCACATTCTATAGAGTGGACAATGTAGCCTTCAGAAGCGACAAGGAAGTTGTTGAACATGTTCAGAGAGTCTGGGAATTAAGAACCAAATATGGGTTCGTCCCAAAGGCGTGAGGTGAATTAAATGGCACCAAGATTCCAAAAAGCAATGGAAACAAAATATACTAAAGAATGGGGCACCAATAAAAACAAGGGCGGTAAAATAACCGATAAGAAGACCAAATACCTGAGACTTGGGTATACACAGAACCCAAGAAAGGTAGAAATGGCAAAATGCGGAGCAGCAATCACCAAGAAGAGAGGATTGCAGGCATATGATCCGAAACTGCACCTTGCCGGTATACCCATGGGTCAGAGACAGTTGACCCCATACACAATATCTGGAACAGATATCGTATGCGACGGTGACGATCTCCACTTCGTCAACAATGCAGCAATGCAGCAGGAATGGGACGATATCAGGAGAACATGCGTTGTAGGTCTTGACCTCGCACATGAGACTCTTGAAAAGAGATTGGGCAAGGAAGTTACACCTGAGACAATCAACTACTATCTGGAAGTTTTGAACCACGCAATGCCTGGCGCAGCAATCGTTCAGGAACACATGGTCGAGACACACCCGGCATTAGTAGATGACTGCTATGTGAAAATATTCACAGGTGACGAAACCTTACAGGATGAAGTAGATAAGCAGTTCGTTATCAACATTGACAACGAATTCCCAGGAGCACAGGCAAAACAGGTCAAGGCAGCAGTAGGCAAGACCTCCTGGCAGGCAGTACATATCCCAACCATCGTTACAAGAACTGAAGATGGACCAGGTACAAGCCGCTGGATGGCAATGCAGGTCGGTATGACCTTTATCAGCGCATATCATATGTGCGCCGGTGAAGCAGCAGTCGGAGAACTTGCATTCACAGCCAAACATGCAGGACTTGTCGAAATGGGTGATATGATCCCGGCACGCAGAGCCCGTGGACCAAATGAGCCCGGAGGATTGTCCTTCGGTCACATGGCAGATATCGTCCAGACCAACAGGAAGACACCAGAAGATCCAGTCAACGTAGTATTGCAGGTTGGAAGCGCAGCCACAATGCTGTATGACCAGATCTGGCTCGGTGGCTACATGTCAGGCGGCGTCGGATTCACAATGTATGCATTACCAGCATACTGCAACGATATCCTTGACGACTTCCTGTACTGGGGCAACGACTATGCATCAAAGAAATACGGCGGAAATGGAAAGGCAAAAGCCACCATTGAAACTGTAAAAGATATTGCTACAGAAACAACACTGTACAGTCTTGAAGCATACGAGAAGTACCCAACAACACTGGAAGACCATTTCGGTGGTTCACTGAGAGCAACAGCCGTCGCGCTCGCATCAGGTGGCGCAACAGCTCTGGCAACAGGCCACAGCCAGGCCGGTCTCTCTGCATGGTACCTGTCCATGTACCTCCACAAAGAGGCACACGGCAGACTTGGATTCTACGGGTATGACCTGCAGGATCAGTGCGGTGCAACCAACGTGTTCTCAATTGCATCAGATGAAGGCTGCATAGGCGAATGCAGAGGCGCTAACTACCCCAACTACGCAATGAACGTAGGTCACCAGGGTGGATACACCGCTGTAGTTGCAGCAGCTCACGCTGGCAAAGATGCCTTCGTTGTCAACCCGTTAGTCAAGGCCTGCTTCGCAGATGACCTTGTCAACTTTGACTTCGCTGACCCAAGAGGAGCATTCGGCAAGGCAGCACTCAGAGAGTGGGACCGCTGCGCCGGTGAGAGAGCATTCGTTATCCCAGCAAAGTAAACAATGTTAAGTAGGCTAAATGCCTACTTTTCTTATTTTTTTTGGGATACGAAAATCAAATGGAAAAATTTATAACATAGTTTGAAATTAATGGTGATGTGATTTAAAATGGCAGAAGCAAAAGTAAGAACCCCCAAAGTACCAGGTGTAGTTAAATGCGCGTATTGTGACGGGACAGGAAAACACTTTGGCACGGCATGTATTGTCTGCGGCGGAACAGGAAAAGTAGAGGTTGTAGACTCATCCCGAAAATGCCAGTGGTGCAAGGGAAGAGGTTATTTAATGCATGGCATACCATGCACTAATTGCGGTGGAACCGGCGCAACAAGACCTATTGGGAAAGAGCGATTGTTTTAAAATTATAGAGAAATAGGGGTTTTCCCCTATATTTATCTGTATTAATATCAGTTTTTTAGAAAAAAATAATTATTTCTTATAATTATACTTTTCACTCATTTTTTGAAAAATATAATCATGCGCATTATTTACCGCATCAAGTTCCCCACGTAATACCAGAAGATTATCAGTATCAACATCGATTGTTTTAAGCGCACATTTGCGGACGGTAACTTCTAAATTGAATTTTTCCATAGCCTCTGCAATCAATTTTTGAGGAACTCCTGGTGGTAAAACAAGGTCATATAAGCCTTCAAGTTCATTTTCCTTTTCGCCTGCAATAGTTTCCTCTTCAACAAATTCGTCGCCTACATATTTGGATTCAGTATCTGCCATGAAAATCACTTATGACATGAATCACAATTATGTCACATAAAGTTTGTGGTAGATGCATTACAGCGAAGCTGAACTAAAGTGCAAAAACTTTTTGAACGGGTTGATTGAAAAGAATATTGTTAGAGTTGCCTGATAGTTTTTATGGGGCCCTCGGTTTTATTTTCCTTGAGCCGCAGTTCGGGCATTCAGTCGCCCCTTTTTTCATGAAAGTCTTCTTGCATGAAATGCACCAGTACATCCCGTACATTCTTCCTTTCTCTGCCAGTTCTTCCGGTTTTATTTCAAAAGGCGTATATGTGCTGCACATAATTCTGGCCTCCCTGTTTCACGATTGTATTCATTATTTCCTAAGGTTCTTTCTTTTTAATAAAAAATAAGAGAATCGACACAAAAAATAAAAACCTTTTTACATAAGGTATTTGCGTCACACTTCTCTTTGCGCATTTTACTTAACTTATTTATATTGTGCACCTTTCGGCTGTTCCGCCTTTCTGGCTCTCAGTTTTGCATAGAACTCTTTCTGCCTCTCTCTTTCGGCTTCAGCAACCTTTGGTTTCTTTACCTTCTGGGCAGTTTCAGCCTGCTCCATTGAACTTTCCAGCCCAACCATTTTTTCACCTCCTTATAGTTTTATTAGCATCTAAAAATTATATTAACTAATAATTTAAACTTTCCGCCGGGTTTTGCAATAATCTCCCTTCTCTTTCCAATGCTTAACCTCCAAGCATTTGTAATATTTAATAATTACGTTCCTGTATTTATACCTATCTTTGCACCAGAATCCAAGTTTGAAAAATACTTTCTGATTATTTTTTTCCTTCTTTCGGGATTGATAAATAGATTTTATAATCGGATTTATCTATGTAAAATAGGTCATTAAATATCCCTTTATACTATTACTGAGATTAAGCTAAAATAAATGCCTGAAAACAACAAGTATTTTGCAGCCCATAAGGAAATAACTTCGGTAGCGAAACTCTCCATATATTCCAATTCTCTGTTGCTTATAATGAAGCTCGCGGTCGGCTTATTCATAGGTTCAATAAGTATACTCTCCGAAGCGCTCCATTCAGGCATCGACCTCCTAGCTGCGATAATAGCTAATTATTCTGTCAGGAAGGCAGGGCAGCCTGCTGATGATGAACACAAGTTCGGGCATGGTAAATTTGAGAATGTATCCGGAACCGTAGAAGCAATTCTCATTTTCTTAGCAGCAATAATCATACTTTATAAATCAGCTGAAAAGTTACTGGGAAATGATGGGATTGAATTCGAGCTAATAGGAATCGGTATTGTCGTCATGGGCATCTCCGCAATCGTCAATTTTTATGTATCGGCAAGGATCATGAAAGTGGCAAAGAAAGCCGAATCTATTGCCCTCGAAGCAGATGCCTATCACCTCACCACGGATGTATATACCTCGGCAGGTGTTTTCATAGGTCTTATTCTCATTCAGATCACAAAGAACCCTATTTTTGACCCGCTACTGGCTATAATTGTGGCTCTTATTATACTCAAAGCATCGTACGACCTGACAAAACGCTCAGTTTCTGGAATTATGGACGTGAAACTTTCAGACAAGGAAGAAAATATCATCAAATCCATAATTTCAGAACATTACTCGGAGTTTGCAGAATATCATGACTTACGCACAAGGATGTCTGGCGCAGAACGGTATGTGGATTTGCATCTTGTTGTGCCCAAAAACCAGCAGGTTGCGGAGGCACATGAATTCTGTGACCATCTTGAGAAGGATATAAAGGAGAAAATCCCGAACCTTTCGATTTTGATTCACATCGAACCATGTGAAGCAGACTGTGAAATATGCAAGAAACTTGATGTTTGTAAAATGCCAAACAACCCTGCTGATTAGTAATCCCGGATATAATCCAACCACGAAATATACATATGCTTTAACGCATAAGTCAGGTCGATGGAAAGATCAGTAATCCTCTTAAGATTAATTATTACGTTTGTACTGTCCCTGATTTTCGGTATTGAAAGACAGAGATCCCATAAACCCATAGGTTTTGGCGCATTTATTTTTGTCTCGGTTGGCGCGTGCGGGCTTGCAATTACAGCAACTATTATAGATTTAGAAAATCCCCTGCCGCTATTAGGTGCAATTGTAACGGGTATAGGCTTTTTGGGGGCGGGCGCTTTAATAAAAACCAATGATAAAACATTTGGATTTACAACTGCGGCAAGCATATGGGTTTTTGCAATATTTGGAATAGCCACAGGAGTCGGTGAATATTTTATAGGAATCAGTATTTATATTTTAACCTGGATAGTAATTTTCTTCGATAAACTTTATGAAAAAAAAGGGATGGGTTATTATCAAAAAAAATTGATTATTAATACAAATAGAATTATTGATGAAATAGAAATAAAAAACCAATTATTATCAGTGGGCTCTAAGAGGTCAAAATTCATCAGCATCGATGTAGATAAAAAGAATAGTAAAATATCTATAACTTATTTAATAGAGGGAACTGCCGAAGAGATATACAGAATCCCTGAAACATTATTTGAAAAAGATTGGTTTGATTCCTGTAAAATTGAGTGAGATCACATTATCCAGTGCAGCCGTGAAATTTTGGGTTAGAACATCTTATTAAGCGCATCTTTTGCGGTCATCCCCACAATTATGCCCAGACTTTTTGCTGCCAGGGAAACATCTTGCGCTTTTGCATTCAGAACCTCCTCAAAACTTCTTACACCGGTCACCCGCACGGCCACATCTCCCAGCTTATTGGCAATATCCATGTTAAGATACCCGCACATAACAAAGCCGCACCCGGCCCTGATAACAAGAAGCGGGGCATTTTCCATGTCCATCTTTAAACCAAGAGCGCTTCCCTTATCAAGCTTAATCTGTTCAACAAGCATGAATCATAGGTGGCTTTACCGATAGAAATATTTTATCATGGAGCCAATCTTATATGACTCTGTAACATGGAAGATATAAACAAGAACTTAATTATTGCAATAATCCTCACAACACTTATTTTTTTCCTCGAATTTGCGGGAGGAATAATATCCAACAGCCTTGCTCTTCTTTCTGATGCAGCCCATGTTTTTATGGATGCTGTGGCACTGGTTCTTACCTATGGCGCAATAAAAATATCCTCCCGCCCGTCCAACAGGAACGTTACCTTCGGTTACCACAGGTTTGAAATTTTTGCTGCATTAATCAATGGATTAACAATCCTCGGAATTTCCATATTCATCTTTTATGAGGCTTATGGAAGAATCCTGAATCCTCCACCGGTGAGAGGAGCCCAGGTGCTGGTAATAGCCAGTGTTGGACTGGTTGTGAATTTGTGGGTGGCTTTAAAATTGAGCGGGCATCATGACCTCAATATAAGGGGTGCATACCTGCATGTAATCGGGGACGCCCTTGCATCCATCGGGGTGATAGCTGGAGCCCTTATCATAATCTTCACAGGCAAAACAATCGTCGACCCTGTGCTTAGCATTTTATTGGGTATGATGCTTCTGTATGGTTCTGCAAAGCTCATTTTCGGCTCAGCCCGGATTCTCCTTGAATTCGCCCCCGCGCATGTTGATGCTGAGAAATTAAAAGAAACAATAATGCAGATAGAAGGCATAAAAGGAGTCCATGATATCCATATCTGGAGCATCTGTTCCAATATCCATGCCATGAGCGCCCATGTACTCGTTGACAGGATTCATGTCCAGCAGACAGAGGTATTAATAAACAGGATAAGCGAAATTGTAAAAGACAGGTTTCGGATATTGCATACCACAATGCAATTTGAATGTGCCGAATGCGCCCCTGTAGAAATAGGGCATGAGGATTACCATTAAGAAAAATTAAATTTCTTTGTTCCCGTTAAATGCGCTTTTAACAAACATAGCCCCGGATGCGATATCGAATTCTATGGTCCTGCCGTAATTTCCCCCGGTATCGCTTGCTATAATCGGAAGTTTCAAATCTTTAAGTTTTTTCCTGACAGCTTCAACATTTCTTGCCCCTATCTGCATGTCCGCTTCTTTAAAACTGAACATGCTTGCCCCGCCTGCTATCTTGGTTTCTATCCTGTTCTTCGAACATCCCTTCTGGAGCATCATCTCGACACCCTTTTCGATTGCCGTGTCCGCAAATTTCAACGGATTGTCTTTATTTTTTGATTCTTCTATAGCGGGAAGTAATATATGGGCAAGACCCCCGAATTTTGCCACCGGGTCGCGAAATGAAACCGCCACACAGGAACCAAGCCCGATTGTCACAAGCACTGCCGGGTTATGAACAACAACAAGGTCTGCAATTCCAACGATAATCTTCTCTTTAACCATATCCATAATGTAATGTATATTATTCTTTAACGTAATAAGGTTTGCTGATAACTATGATTATGATGATTGATATAAATATAGCTCGAAATGCTGTTTTAATTCCCTGAAATCCTGTTTATGGCATCCAGTATTTTAGAAAGGGATGCAGAATCTGTAAATATGAGTATTTTCCCTTCAATTTTCTCGGTATTTATTGTGAATTCGGTATTTATAAACAGGATATCCTCGACATCCCTGCTCATCATGCATACAATCTGGTTAATTATTGCATCGGCCATATCATAGATATTCAATGGCGGCGAAAGACCAATCGCTATTCCCAGGAAATTTGAAAGAGATGATATATATGTCCCGCTCATTATGTTTCCCACCTCTTTAAGGACAGATTGTTCCATTTCATCAAAGGTCTCGGTCTCATTTACCGTACCAAGCACAAGATTAATCAGGTACTTCGCACTTTTTTTCGATAATAAAAGCAGAAGAAAACCTTTGGAATCTCCCGTCAATTCCAATATTATCCCTATCACCGGAGCTTCATTCTTCACAAGGTCAGGCACTTTTATTAATGGTATCAGCTTAAGGTCTGGCAGGGATATCCAGACACGCTTGTTGACCATCTGGGAGAGCGATGTCGTTGCATGCCCTATCCCGATATTCCCGACCTCTTTGAGTGCATCTTTCTGGAATTCCGTAAGTGTTTTTAATTCAGTCATAATTAGTTCACCTTTTTCTGGTATATTCTTTCTTTCAAATCAACGTGTTTGAAAAGCCTGCTTGATTGTCCGATAAGGGTTTCTGTTTTTCCCATAACAAAATAACCGCCGTCTTTCAGGGCATTATAGAAATCAAAATATAGCTTCTCCTGGAGTTTCTGCTCAAAATATATAGTGACATTCCTGCAAAAGATTATGTCAAATCCTGATAGTTTCGGTCCGGATATCATATCATGGTTTTTAAAAGTGACCATGCGATGAATTTCGTCAGTGACCTCGTAATTATTATCTTTTTTATTAAAAAAACGTTCAAGCCTTTCTTTACTTATTTTTTCGAGTGCCTTCGGATGAAATATGCCAAGTTCAGCTTTACTTAGTGAATCCTCATCAATATCTGTGCCCATGATGGAGATATTATATCTCCTGGCTGCTATTCCCAAGTATTCGGCCAGCATAATGGCTATGGAATACGGTTCTTCCCCATTTGAACACCCGGCGCTCCAAACTTTCAAGGTCCGGTTCTCTCCTCTGGATTTGATCAATTCAGGAAGCTCCGCTCTTCGGAACGCTTCGTAGGTTTCAGGGTTCCTGAACAATTCCGTAACATTTACTGTTAATGTCTCTTTCAATTGTTTCTCTTCAGCCAGATTTTTTAAAAGGATCTCTGCATACTCTTTATAAGATTTTGATTGGGTTGCCCTGAGCCTGACAGCCAGTCTCCTTTTCAAATGCGCCTGCTTGTATTGCTCGCAATTAAAACCGATTTTTCTTTTGATAATGACTTTCAATTCTGAAAATTCCCTGTCATCCTCGCGCAATGTCACGATATCAGAAGTATTCATCATAGCAGTGTCCCCACATCAAGAATCAGTGCAACATTGCCGTCGCCCAATATTGTCGCTCCGGCAAATCCCCTGACGCCTTTGAGAATATGATTTTCAAGGTTCTTGAGTATGACTTCCTGCTGGCCGATGACCTGGTCTACTACTAGCCCGATGTTGCTTCCGCCGCGTTCCACGACCACGACAAGAAGGTCTTCCGAACCGTTGGTATCGATTCCGAAAAGCTTGTGAAGCCTGACAATAGGCAGGACTTCGCCCCGTATCATTATGACTTCCTCGCCCCTTATTGTCTTTATCTGGTCTTTCTTGATAGACAAATCCCTTACAACATTGGCAATGGGCACGGCATATACATCCTTGCCCACCTTTACCATCAGGGAATGGATGATTGCCACAGTTAAAGGCAACTTGAGAATGATTTTTGTACCTGTCCCTTTTGCAGACTCAAGTTTTATCGAGCCGCCCATACTCCCTATTTTGGTTCTCACAACGTCCATCCCCACCCCGCGCCCTGAAACATCCGTTACTTTCTCGGCAGTGCTAAAGCCAGGCATAAATGACAGGTTGATTGCTTCATTATCTGAAAGTTTTCCCGCCTCTTCCTGCGTCAATAACCCTTTCCTGACAGCAGTTTCCCGGAACTTCTGCGGGTCCATTCCTTTACCGTCATCCGTGGCTTCAATGACAACATGATTCTTCTCACGCCTTGCAATCAACCTGATAGTACCCCTGGGGTTTTTACCTGCCTGTTTCCTGTTTTCCGGGGATTCGATACCATGATCCACGCAGTTGCGCAGGATGTGGACAAGAGGGTCTCCTATCTCATCCAGCACTGTACGGTCAAGTTCAATATCGCCGCCTTCCAGGATCAAATCTATCTCCTTTCCCTCTTTTTTGGCAAGGTCCCTTACCATCCTCGGGAAACGGTTGAATATCTGTTCAATCGGCACCATCCTGGATGCCATGATTTCTTCCTGCAATTCATTCGTGAGACGGTTAAGACTTGCAAGCGTCTCTTCCAGGACATCCAGTTTATGAACAGTGGCAAGCTGCATCAACCGTATTTTATTAATAATCAGTTCCCCGACAAGGTTCATCAGCGAATCCAGGCGTTCTATGCTTACACGGACGCTCTGGACGCTTTTTATTGCGGTCTTGTTACTATCCGGATTACAGGATTTTTCTTCGGTTTTTGCCTTTGCCTGTGCCCCTTCATGTGTTTTAATCTCCACTTTTGCAATCTCCGAAATATTCATTATGCTTTTTTCTAATTTTGCGGGCTCTTCTTTAGTCGAAACCACAATCCTGAATTCCCTGTCAAACTTCTCGTCTTCAATTTCCTTAATCGGAGGATGCGTTTCAATAATCTTCCCGAGCTCTGAAATATTCCTCATTACAACTGTCGAACGGGCAGATTTGAGAACACATGATTCGTGAAGCGTAACAGTAATATC
>JAPZAO010000003.1 GCA_027460615.1 Candidatus Methanoperedens sp. | reverse complement strand
CTCCTATTTTCCGCACTTCTCCTCAATCAGGCGCGTCCCTCCGGCTCGATGACAGGGCGGCACCGCTGATTAAAAAAACCGAAGATAAATGCAGAAGGATTCCATTACCATCTACCAGAGCGAATAATCGAAACAAGCAGTCCGAGCCCTAGAAAACCCGCAAGAAGAAACCCGATAATCCCCAGAAACGGCACACCAAAAAGGCTGGGCTGCATTCTTGTCTGGATAATGAGGGAAGAACCCACAATCAGTGCAGCAATTATCATGCTAAAAGACAGCCTGTTGCTCAGTATATCCATTTCCTCAACAAGGGTTTCAAGTTCCAGGTGTTCCAGTTCAAGCTTCAGCGTTCCTTTTTCTGCCTTCGCAAGGATATGATTGACCCTTCTCGGGAAGGTCTTGACAAGGCGAATATAATCCAATACCGTTTTTTCAGCATCTTTTATTAGATGAGAAGCTTTTGCACGCTCCTTGAGCATCTCATCAACATACGGTTTAGTCAATTCCCCAAAATTATGCTCAGGATCGAGTTTACGGCTAATTTCATCCCGTATAACAAGCGTTTTTGACAGCAGCATTATATTCGAAGGGATTTTTCCCTTGCTTTTGGCAAAAATATTGATAATATCACGCAAAAACGCGGTAGGGTCTATGAATTTACTGGACAGGTTGTAATATTTGTTCAAGAATTCTTCAAATTTTATCCGAAGTTGCGGGCTCTCACTTCCAGCGTCGCTTATTAATCCTATCTCTGCAAGAGCTTCTATAAGAACATCTATATCATTCAATTGTATAGCTATTATGAGATTGGCAAGGTTTTCGCGAAGTGTGGGGTCTATATGCCCCGCCATTCCAAAATCAAGAAAAACGACAATCCCCTCGCGGGAAACAAGGATATTTCCGGGATGCGGGTCGGCATGATAAAAACCATCCTCAAAAATCATTTTCAGATATGCATTTGCAAGATCGATTGAAATTTTTTTCTTGTCAAGCCCAATAGATTCAATCTGTTCGATTTCCGTTATTTTGACGCCTTCTGAAAATTCCTGGGTCAGCACATGTTTTGTAGTGTATTCCCAGTACATTTTCGGGATTCTGACTGTTGCGCTCCCCTTGAAATTTGAGTAAAACCTGTCAGCATTCTGGGCTTCATGGGCATAATCAATTTCTTGTTTCATGACCCTGGAAAATTCATCAACAAAACCCACCGGATTAAAAAATTTGCTTTCTTTTATATGCTTTTCAGCAAATATTGCAAGGCTCATCAATATCGCAAGGTCTGTTTCAATTATATCTTCAACGCCCGGCCGCATCACTTTGACCGCTACTTCTTCGCCTCCCGATAATATTGCGCGATAGACCTGCCCTATCGAAGCCGATGCAATTTGTTCAGGATTGAAGGATTGGAAAATCTCTTCAAGTTTCCTCCCGAATTCCTTTTCGATTACTTTTTTTGCCTCCGAAAATTCAAAAGCCGGGGCACTGTCCTGAAGTCTGGAAAGTTCCTGTATGTACTCTTCCGGGATGAGGTCATACCTTGTGCTTAATATCTGCCCGAATTTAATAAAGGTGGGCCCAAGTTCTTCTAAAGCAAGGCGCAGTCTTTGCGCTTCCGACAGCAGAAGCATTTGTTCCCTGAGAGGTCTGGGCCCGAACATTTTCTCGCGAAAAGACCGAAAAGGGCGCAGCCCAAACCTGTCAACAAGGTAACCGAATCCGTGCTTTATCATCACGTCAACGATTTGCCGGTATCGTTTGACGTAAGCAACTTCTTTATCGAACAGGCCCACGTTCTACTTCCGAAATTCTATTTTTTCATCGAGTGAACTGTTTTTTCAAGTTTTTCAATTTTCCGCTCAAGAGCCGAAAGATCGCTTTTCATCACAACCCCGCTTTTTTCAAGTGTCTCTTTCACTCTTTTATTTATTTTATTTTCAATGTCCTTCATCTGCTTTTCTTTCTCTGAGAGGACATCCTTTACGAATTTCTTTCCTTCTTCTTTACTCATTTCTCCCTTTTTTATCATTTCCTGGGAAAATTCCTCAATCTTTTCCTGAGTCAGGGAAATTACCCCGATACCGAATAGTCCCATTTTCCTAACCATATCTGACATTTCTGACATACTTTTCCTCCTTAATTAAACCGTAAAGCAACTGACTTTTTTCAGGCGCAAGATTTAATATAACGCCCCAATATGAAATTGGTTTATTGATTGATAATCTTTTTGATAAGGAGAATAATGAAACTGGTTTTTAGCGGAATAATGATTCCCGTATCGACAATCGACTGGTACGGCAGGTCTGCGTCTGTTGTTTTCTTCAATGGCTGCAATTTTAAATGCATTTATTGCTCGAATAACAGGTTTATCGAGGTATCAAATCGCCTGGAGCCGCTCTTTAAAGGAGGGATAGCTGTTGATATCGAAGAAATCGAGAAACATATCCTTCACGCAAAAAGTTTCATCAGCGCCGTGGTTTTTTCAGGCGGCGAGCCGACTACGCAATATGACGCCCTGGAACACCTTTCAAAATTCGCAAAAAAGCAGGGGTTGCTTGTGGGAATAGAGACCAATGGGTATTATCCTGAGCGCCTTTCAAGATTAATCCAGCAAAAACTCCTTGATAAAATTTTCCTTGATATAAAAGCCCCTCTTGGCGATTCTCACAAATATAGCCTGATAACAGGCGGTAAAGAGGATGCTGCAGAGCGCGTTTTGCAATCCCTGAATCTAAGGGGAGTTCCACTTGAGGTCAGGACGACTGTTTTCCGATCGCTTGACAGGGTTTTTGAAATTGCTAAGTCTCTTGCGGACAAAGATTGTACTTATGTGCTTCAGCAGGGTATCCCTGAAAATGCTCCCGATGAAAGAATCCAAAAAGAGAAACCTCTTTCCAGGGAAGAATTAATCGACCTTGCCCGTAGTATTTCTTTTTTAAAAGATGTAAGGATAAGGACAAAGGAGAAAGGGGAGGAAAAAATTATTTGAAATACTTAAACAATCTCACCAGTTAGCTCTTGGAGTTTCAATAGAAAATTTGTTAAAATAGGAAATATATGACAAATATAATAAAGAAGGATACCCAAATGAAAGCAATTATATACATAAAATATGGCCATCCGGATGTTCTTGAATTAAAAGAATTAGGAGTAAAATACTGGAGAAGAAATGAATAAATCAGAAAAGTTCTGGGATAGGATGGCGAAGTATTTTGATCGGGAAGAAAGAAAAGATGAACCGACTAATATTAAGATTATTGAATAAACTAGAAAACTACTTAAAATTAGTGATAATGTTTTAGATTATGGATGTGGAACTGGAACAGCAGCCATTGAAATTGCGGGCAGTGTGAAAACAGTCAATGGTATTGATATCTCATCCAAAATGATTGAAGCTGCAAAAGGAAAAACTGTAGAACATAAAGTTAAGAACATAGATTTCGAGCAAACAACAATATTTGATGAAAAATTACAAAAAGGATCATATGATGTGATCTTATGTTTCTACCTGCTCCATTTAGTGGATGATACGCCAAAGGTCATGCAAAGGATAAATGAATTATTAAAACCGAAAGGATTACTCATTTCTGTAACACCGTGTATTAGAGGGACATTTTTAGGAGTTCTGTTATCGCCTGTGAGCAAAATCGGATTAATTCCTCCGATCAAATCATTTAAGATCTCTGAATTAGAAGATTTAATGACTGATGGAAATTTTGAGATTGTTGAAAATGAATGTTTGCATAAAAGTGGACAACAATATTTCATTGTAGCAAAGAAGATATAAATAGGTTATAGAAGATTAAATTTATGAATGCTGCCTTGAATATTCCGATATTCCTGCAAGAAATGGTTCTGGCAGTATGGTTGATAGTAAAAGGATTCAATTCATCGCCAATCGCATCAGGGTCTGCACAACAAAGATAAACAAAAATCAAACAAAGAAGAATAAATATGAAAAATAATGGAGAAAAAATGAATTCATACAGAAAGACAGCGATAATTGTGGGAGTACTATATATTGTTGGGACGGTGGCCGGCATTCTATGGAAAGTTTTGACAGGATCTATTCAAAATGATCTGAATTTACTTACAAAAGTTACTTCCAATGAAAATCAAATCATTATAGGAGCCCTCTTTTTGTTAATTATGGGTTTAGCACTTGCTATGGTTCCGGTTATGATGTTTCCAATCTTAAAAAAACATAATGAAGCCTTAGCACTTGGATATATTGTGTTCAGGGGGGCGCTTGAGACCGTTACCACTATTGCAGTGGTAATCGGTTGGTTATTCCTAACAATATTAGGTCAGCACTATATTGCAGGAGCTCCGGATGCTTCCTATTTTCAAACTTTGGGCACTTTAACGCTAAAAGGAAATGTTTTGATTGGGACTATATCGCAAATCGTTTTCCCTCTGGGTGCTCTGATGTTCTATTGGGTATTGTATCAAGCCAAACTCATTCCCCGATGGATATCCGGTTGGGGTCTCATTGCAGCTATATTGGTGTTAGTCTTGGCCTTTTCAGAATTGTTCGGTATCATCACATTCCAGAACGTTTTCGACACTCCGATATTCATACAAGAAATGGTTATGGCGGTATGGCTGATAGTTAAAGGATTCAATCCATCGGCAACCGCTTCCGAGCCTGCACAACAGATAAACAAAAATTAAACGAGGGAATACCTATGAAAAATAATGGCGAAGAAAGGAATTCAAACAAAAAGACCGCCGAAATGAAAGATAGGAAAGTAATGCTTTCAACATATGGATATTTGCGGTGCTTAACGTCTAACTCCCGCAAGAAATCTTCCGCGCTTTAGCGCGGAGTGAATTGCGGGCGACTGTTCGTTCCTATTATTCCCTATTTTGATAGTTTGCGAAGCATAATAAAATCAGACGATACTAAGCACTTTGAGGATTAACAGCAACCAGCCGGAAGCCCAGCCATTTAGGGCGGAAATGACATCACAAACGACGAGCAGAAAATTTACCGAGCGATAATAGAATCCGACGGCATAATAAACCAGAGCGATTTGCCGGAAAAGACGGGATTGGCGAAAGCAAATGTCAGCAGACCTTTGGATTTGCTGGAAAGCAGGGGATTGGTTGATAAGAGAGGGCGCGGTATGGGGAATGTTGTGCTTTTGAAATAACCTCTGCTGTGTCAGAACCGCATTCCAACAAAACTTGGAAAACTTTTTCCGGCAACCGCAGAAATGTTTTCAATAATTCTTGCCAAAAGCCTTTTATTCACGGCTGGTCAATAATCTGTTGTCGGTTGTACTCCACTGGCTTGGCGATAAGATGAATAATACAAATAATATAGAAAGTGAAAGAAACGAAGAAAACGTGCTGAAGATGCTCTCCAATCCTGTAAGGGCAACAATTGTACGAAGCCTCTATAAAGATAATATGTCTTTTACACACCTCATGCAAATTACAGGGTGTAATACAGGAAAACTGAGCTTCCACTTAGGCAAGCTTGGGTCTCTTGTGCAGCAGGACGAACTAAAAAGATACACACTATCGGATAAAGGTATGGCGGCCTGCGAAGCAATACTGCCACGTATTGCGGGAGAAAACGGAGAAAAACATGATAGCAAGGAATCATGTGCGGACGTTCCGAAAGAAGATTCCATAAGCGGATTAACCACTGCATCAGAATACGCCGTTGCCCGTATTGTAGGTATCTATTCCGCAATAACCGGATTCATAATGCATTTAGCCAACGGCAAATCTCCGGTTCGCATCGCAGCCGGCAATATTAATTCTTTAATCAAAGGGGTGAAACAAATGATTTCAGGGACAATAAATTATGTAAGATTAACTCTGTCAGATACCCTAAAGTCGGCTAAGCTGTCATTAAATCCGATTTTCAGCTATTTTTTTCTGGTTGCGGGGATTTTACTTTTTATGCCAGCGGTATTCGTATCAGTCAGCCCGGGATTTGATTCACTGGTAGGCTCCATAGCAGATGCTGACAGATCGTATTCACACATTTCTGCAAATGAAATGGTGCGGGCAAACAATCTGTACGAAGCAGGATTGCTGCCGAACCAGCAGAATTATGAAGGCGACTATAACTTCACAGCATACGATTCCATGAATTACATAAATGTCATAGGATATCCGCTTACAGAGGAGCGGGTGCAGGCATGGCGAAACGACTACAAAAACATGAAGGTGCAATTTATCAATGATATCATATTTGCCGCATTAAGCGTTTCTTTGGCGATGATGCTTACCGGAGGGCTGCTGTCATACAGGAAAGGATTATTCATGAAGCGGGCCGTTATTTCAGCAATAGTATCATCGGTGCTGTTGATTATGGTTTTTGCTGTTATGCTGTACGGCATAGATGTACTGGCTCTTTCAAACTTCAGTCAGGGAAACAGGGCAATAATTCCTGCTGTTGCTGCGCTATTAAGAGCATTTATCGGGGTTTTGGTATTGGCAGCAGCGGGTTTCTCGGGTACATACGTTTATCTTAATACAAAAGAGAGCACGCCGGCTCGCATGCGTAAGTAGAAGCGGTTTGACGTAGTTACATGAACGAAGAGAAAAGAAATATGCTTTATTATGATGTTAGCAGCCGTTTTACGGCAAAATCTGATTTTTGTCGGCATTTTTCTCATAGTTGTTGGAATAGCATGAAGGAATAATTACGGCCTGTCCGATATTCTGATGATTGCAGGGAGCCAGATACTGGCAAGAGGGATTTTGGCCGTGCTGATTAATGAAAATTGAGAATTAAGTTTTGGTGACCCCGATACGAAGTTCAATTATCTCGGAAAAGAATGGCTATTAAAGAAAATACCGCGGTAAACCGGATTAGATTTTTATATTTCGCGTTCAGGATAATTTATCAGAGGCATTTATTCATATAAACTTATTAACTAGGGGACTCCATATAAAATAATATGGAAAAAAAGGATTCAAACCAAAATATCCCCGAAATGAAAGATAGGAAAGTAATGCTTTCAACATTATGGATATTTGCAGTGCTTAATTAT
>JAPZAO010000002.1 GCA_027460615.1 Candidatus Methanoperedens sp. | reverse complement strand
TCAGCGATTGCCGCCATCATTGGCCCGCCGGGGATTGCGATTGCTGCACAGTCACGGTCGGTGACGGCGTGGATAGTCATGGACAATTCACCGACATTCAACAGGCGATTGATGCTCTTGGAGACCGTGGCGGGCTGGTAAGCGGGATTAAACCATCCCTGCTTATACCTGCGGGAGCGTCTATCAAAACATAATCCATTCCCTCTGTAAGTTTTGACACTACATTTTTTAACTTATCCGGGTTTGCTTTCTGGAATCCTTTTAAAGTCAAACCGCTCGGTACTATCAGGAGACCCGCCGGCCCTGAATAAGTAGCATCTTTTATTTCCGCTTCGCCGCTTAATACTTCATGCAGCGTTATCTTGCTTTTTTCAAGGCCGAGCAAAAGGCCGAGATTTGCCATACCTATGTCGGCGTCTATGATTATCGTTTTTTTACCAAGCATTGCAAGAGCAGTGCCAAGGTTCAAAGTCGTGGTGGATTTGCCGGTTCCTCCTTTTCCTGAGGCTATGGTGTATACCCGAACTGTCATATTATTCCTTCGACCTGGTTAATACGGAAGCTTGCCCGTTTTTCCTGTTTTTTACAAATATAGTCATTATAGGTTTATAACTTTAATTGTATCATAATATTAATAATCATAGTGATATTATTTGTTCAATCCATTCAAGCATTTCATCGATGAGTTCAGAGTATGCTTCGAACATGTTTGTACCATGCAATTTGCCATTTATTATATTAAGTCTTTTGTCACCGGGAAATATGTCATATAATTGCCTGCTGCTCGCTGCTGCATAGGTATCACCCTCGCTTGCGAGAATATAGACAGGACCAGAATATTTTTGAGCAAGTTCGGGCGTATTGATTCCCCTGTAGTTAAGGCCTGCTGATAAAAGCACAAGAAGCCTCACATCCTTGTCCATTGACGCCTGCCAGAGAGCAAGGTTTGCACCGACGCTTGCGCCTGCAATTGCGAATCTTGAAATATCCACGTCTTTTTGCCCTGCAAGGAATTCTTTTGCAGACTCAATGTCATTCATGGAGCCCCTGTGTTCGGCGTCGCTGAATTCTTTGTAATCAATTCTTTTCCCGTTTTTATCGATACTCTCGCCATGCCCCCGCAAATCGATTGCAAGACAGGCAAAACCATGTTCCGAAAGACGCAGCGCAAAGGTGTTCCAGCTTTCTTTGGCCGCAGGCATCATATGCAGCAGGAGAAAAACCGGTGAATGCTCTTTTTGTGGTTTGTAATAATTCCCTGCTATAAGGACGCCGTCTTTTGTTTTGAATGTGATTTTCTCCATGGTTTATCACTTATTACTTTTTGTAGTTGAGATTTTCCAAACATATTCCTGTGAACACTTAAACGTAATTGGCGACTGCGCCTTCCAAGTCAGGGAGGCAGGTTAATAGAATATTCTGTACAAAGGATCGGAAAAGTTTCTCCTTTTCAGCTTTATAGATTCAATTATAGTCGAATCAAATAAATCACTCGATTACAATCGAATGTTTATAGTTTCAAGCATTTTCATATGGAAAATCGCTGCGCAAGAAAATAGAACATCACGTTCTTTCAGCTCTGCCTTCGATTATTTCTTGTGAAAGAGAACCGCTTATTTTGGCAAGCCTGCTTCTGACTTCATTAATATCAACTGGCATGTCATCAACAACAGTGGAACCAGATTCAGATTTCATATTCTCAATATAGTATGATTTCTAATGGCATAAATAGGTTTATTTCTTTCTCGTTCTCGGCATTCTGGCGTGCCATCAGCGGCCTGTCCCGCACCTCCGGCGGCGCGCATGTGCGATGGTCAGTAACATCAATGATATACAATCGAAAGATTAATCCGTTTTCAGTTGAACTCTAAATTAAGATTAGAATGAGGTAAGGAACTTATGGAAGAACCAACATCCGGTCTACAAGAAATTTTTGTGTTTATAGGTTCTCCAAGTGATGTTGAAAATGAACGCAGAATATTTAAAAAGATTATAGATGAGATAAATGAGACAACTGCACGTTCAAAAGGAAGACATTTGAGCGTTGCTGCAGGAGAATACGCTCCCATTGGAAAAAGTCGTCCTGAAGAAAGGATAATTGATAAAGAATTAAAAAAAAGTAAACTATGTATATTTATATTATGGAAAAGATTTGGAAGCGACACTGGTGAATATTCGTCAGGGACAGAGGAGGAATTTAATTTTGCTATGGATGACAAAGAAAAAGAGGTTATGCTTTTCTTTCGAGAAATTCCGAAAGGTTCCAAAGACGATCCTGAAGGGCAACTAAAAAAAGTATTAGAATTTAAGGAGACTGTGAAAAAAGAAAAAAAACTTCTTTATAAAGAATACAAAAAACCTAAAGATTTTGAGAAACTTTTAAGGATAAATATGTATAAATGGCTCGAATCGCTCGATAGAAGTCGTTCAAACAAAATTGATAGAGATATTATCACGAAAAGTATGACTTACGATATTAGTAATGAGGCAATCATAGAAGATAAGAACAAATTGGAAAAAGATAATATTAATATTCTTATAGAAAATAATAAGGTACCATATTTTAGCACTCCGTCTAACGATAGTGACTGTATTCTTTTCGCAGATATTTTTGGGTTTTCAGTAAAAACGTATTTTTATTCTAATGAGATCATGACTTTAGAAAAATTAGAAAATATATTGGAGATATATTATGAAAATTTTAGAAAAGATTTTCAATTTAAATCTCCAAGTTTTTTAATAAGTCAGACTGATGAAGAAAATGGTATGCATTATTCATGGTTCGGTTACGGATATAAAAACTTTATAAAGGCACTTAAGGAACGAGAGAAGAGATATTCTGAAGCTGGAATTATAAGACCACACCACTCAGAGTCAGCAGGTTTTATTGCTGATGGATCAACACATATTTTTTATATTGCAGTATTGCCAGAAGTTTTCAGAGAAAACTCGTTTGAAGTAGATGTTGGCTTTGTCTTTGAAAATCTATTGTTT
This sequence comes from Candidatus Methanoperedens sp., assembly GCA_027460615.1. Taxonomy (GTDB): domain Archaea; phylum Halobacteriota; class Methanosarcinia; order Methanosarcinales; family Methanoperedenaceae; genus Methanoperedens. The sequence goes on along the minus strand of JAPZAO010000002.1, from coordinate 4,061 downwards.
GATAACAAAAAATATATAGAATTCTATAAGAGGGCAAACTTAGACTTGCCAGAGTTTATTTATGATAGAGATTATGAAGGAGATGTAATAAATTTAAGACAAAAAAATTTAGAATTAAAACCCGAAGGTTTGATATCATATAAATTTGATGCAGACAAAGAAGATTGGGTGTCCGGAATAATCTGTAAAAACCCGTTTTATAATGACAAAAAAACAAGGGAATTTTTATCTCGGCATGAAAAAATAGTCGTTAATCTTAGAAGTCATCACCCACTTAAAATAGATAAACAATATAATTTAGAAGAGGCTAGAATTATTCAGATACCGTATGGGGTTTTTGGATTTAAAATATTAAATATACGTGGTGATTGGTGATTTGATATTAAGAACGTTATCAGGATACATAAAACAATTTTTTAACAGAGTCATAGAATATTAACCTTTCATTAGCGCCAGAATATCCGCCGGCATTGTATCCCATCGCTTTCCCTTCTTCCCATACCTCAGATACAATTTCACAAGCGCATCTTCCACTCTCGTCAATTCCTCGCCCTCGAACTCCTCAAGATCAATATCCATCTTTTCTGCCATTTCAGCAGTTCTACCGGACACAGGCACATCTATCTTCCATACACCCCTTAACTCCCTCAAAAATATCTGGGATGTAACCTCGCCAATCCCTTTAAATCCCATCAACTTACTTTTCAGCTCTTCAGTGCTACTCGAATTGGCATAAAGCTCTTCAAGCGAACCGTATTTTTCCTTAAGTTCCTTCATTATATTCAGCAGCTTCGTTGCGGTTGAGAAATCGTATCTCGCATACCCGCCTTCATCCAGTATCCTCACAAGCTCATCCCAGCCGGCATCCAATATTTTTTCGGCGCTCAGGAGCCCATATTTCTCAAATGTCCTGTATGTTTTCATTGCAATCTTTTCACTAATCCTTGCCCCGAAAAGGATGGAAGCAAGGAACCACCTGAACCTGCCCGACGGCTTTGTTAAATCTATCCCCAAATCTTCACTGTATAATGGAAAATTGGAACACAGGGTTTCCACTCTGCCCATATTAATTTCTCCAATTTAATCTAAATCGAACACAGATGACACAGATTTGACGGATTTTCACGGATTTATTTTTTATCCGTGCCGATCTGTGTCATCCGTGCAATCCGTGTTCCATCACAATATTGCTCTTAACATGTGACAATGAAATAGTCTTTCGACCTTCGGGTGAGGAGTTTATACATCAATTTCTTCAAGATTTTTCACCCTTCTATGCTTATAATCCTCTCTTGCTTCTCTGATAGAGGTCAAATATTCCTTACTTGAAAGAGCGGTAAAATCTTCGAGCAAATCCTCAACTGTTAAATCTCTTAACTTTGTTGTTGTTGCAGTTTCCATTGATTATGCTCCTTTTCTTTCTGTAGTATCTATAACTTGGTTCATGAGACCTCATAAACTTTATTGAGGATATTTTATTTGGAAGCAGGACATTAAATAAATCATCATGCTTATACCTGATTTCTTCCCCTCTGACACATCCAGAAGTTCCCTTCTCGCCGCACAGAAACTTGTCGCCGACCTTGTCATCACCGAAGACGACTTCGGCGAGATTCGGCTTATAGCAGGCGTTGACCAGTCCTTCAAAGATGACAAAATCATTTCAGGCATCGTAGTGCTGGAATATGATTTGCTTGAGGTCGTAGAGCGCGTCCATTCCATCCAGCCCGTGAAATACCCCTACATTCCCACGTTCCTGAGTTTCAGGGAAGGACCCGCAATAGTGAGCGCTTTTAAAAAATTAAAAACCCCTCCGGATATCCTGCTGGTGGATGGCGCGGGTATCAATCATCCCCGGCGCGCAGGTATTGCCACGCATGTCGGTGTGGCGCTGGATGTGCCCACAATCGGGATTACCAAGAAAATCCTGTGCGGCGAGGGCAAAGAGCCTGCGCAGGTCGGCGAGGCGAACCCGCTAATCTATGAAGGTAAAAATGTCGGATGGCTCCTTAAATCCACCAATCGAAGCAGGGCAATAGTGGTTGCGCCGGGTCACAGGGTTTCGCTTGACAGCTCTCTTTCTATTGTGAAAGCGTGTCTTCGTGCGCACAAGCTGCCAGAGCCGGCAAGACTTGCGCATGAGTATGTGAATGGACTTAAGAGAGATTTTGAATCTTCACCTTAACCATTTCACCTGCGGCTCAATTTTATCAGGCACTTCGGTCTTGCCCTTCGGATAACCAAATATCAGCGGCGCAACGGCTTTATAGCCTTCCGGCGCGCCCAATTCTTTCAGAAACCCCTCATCCATCAGCGCAGGAAGCACGCCTCCTATCCAGCAGCTTCCAATGCCTTTTGAATGCGCCGCAAGCATCATATTCTGCGCAGCCATCGCACAGTCCCAGTCAGCTGTCATTGCACTTTTATTCGCAAGAATAATGATAAGCGCTGGAGCGTTATAGAACATATCCGTGCCTTTTGTTTTGAGATAGACAAGGAAATCCGCGGCTTTCTTTGAGGTATTTTTGACAGGCTCAAGCAAGGGAATCATGGATTTCTTGCCCTGCTCTGAGATTTTCCGCATTACATCTTTATTTTTTATCACCAAAAAACTCCATGGCTGCATATTGAAACCGGACGGGGCATATCTTGCGCAATCGATGAGGAATTTAATATCCTCGTCGGGAATCTGGTCTTCCTTATATTCGCGTACACAGCGCCTTGTTTTGATTACTTCAATTATGTCTTTCAAAATAACTCACCACTAAATGAATGTCTTTTTTGATATAAGACTTTTTTCAAATCTGGCAGTCAAAGAATACAATAAAAATAAAAAGGGGATTTACCCCTATTTTTTAAAAAAGCTCTTTAAGGTTGAATTTGTATGGCCCAAGGGTACCGCCATAGTTACCAGCGCTTATCTTTTTAACACCCGGGATTTTCACCGCAGCTTCTATACCGGCTTTCATGGATTTGCTGATAGCTTCCACACTCAAGCCGTTAATCACGATTTCGTATATGGCATTCACATCTGCTGGCACTTTCGTATCTTTGATTTTGGCTTTGATTGAAGGACAGTATTTCTCGTTAGTGGTTGCCTTCATGAATTTATAATTTGTAAAGCCCACTTTCGAGCCGCTTGCCACTATTCCGCCTGGGAACGGGGTAATTGTCCCTTCCTGCTGGGCAATTGCCTCCACAGCATTCTCAGCAGCAGCAAGCGCAGCCATCTGGTTATCTGCCATTATGAAGAAATTTCCTCCGGCGATGCCATCCTGCGCACCAATGTTATGCTCTGCAACGAAATCTCCCTGCATCATCGGTATCTTATACGCTTTTCTTCCGCCGATATTTGTCTCGGATTCAAATCCATCCCCGAAGAACTTGAGCTTAAATCCGGTATCGAATTGTTTCTCAGCTTTCGGAAGCCCGTTCCACATAGCTGTGGTTGGCGCTGTCAGGACGCACTGGCCGAGGCGTTTTAACAACTGTTCTTCCAGGGACTTGAAACCAAACGTACAAATCTGGATGTACGCGCCTGGTCTTCCGTCAGGGGTCTCATCGCCATTGACAACTTTTTCAACGCCTGCCTCTGCGGGACACATTATAACAGAAGTCCCAAAACCAGTTGCCTCCTGCGCCGCCACCAGAGCCCATTTCTTGGAGGCTCCTGTAATCAATACTCTAGCTATTTTTATCGGAAATGCTTCCGCAAATGTATCTTCTATCTCTACTCCATTGAGTTCCATTGAATATCCCTCGCTTTGATGAACCCAAAAGAATTCCTCATTTTAAAAAGGGTCATCAAATAAATCACTTTTTTACTGTAGTACCTAATATATGCTTCGAAATGTTCTGGGGAAAAAAGAAAAAAGACGTTTTTAGTGCAACATTTCTTCCCCGGCACGGGTCGCCAGTTCCTGCATCCGTACCGAAGTCCTTCCGGCTCCTGAGAATTCATCGTGTGCCATTATTGATGCAATTTCTTTACCGAGGATGAATATTGCGTGTTTGTGTTCGGCTTTGCTGCGATGCACATGTATGGGGCTTATCTGGAGAGA
>JAPZAO010000001.1 GCA_027460615.1 Candidatus Methanoperedens sp. | reverse complement strand
TCGAATGGTTATGGTCACAGGTCGATTATTCCTTTTCAGATGATATATCAGAAAAGATCGACATGGTATTTGATGGTATCGGGAGTTAAGACCATGCGGGAAAGAATCAATCTGATTAAGGATGAGCCAGAAAGAGAGGGGAAATTTAGAACGAATCAAGTAATAATAGAGACTACAAGAATTAAAACTGCTCACAAAAAACCAGAGACTGCGTTGGAGAAACTGGAAGATACAGGGCTTGTTAACACAGTTGCTGCTGCAAGAGAACGAGAAGGAAATATAATTTTTGCGACGGTCGACCAGATAATGAACTATGCGCGTTTGAGTTCTTTGTGGCCCTTATGGTTTGGTCTTGCGTGCTGCGCTTTCGAATATATGGCTATTGGTATGCCACATTATGATTTTGCACGTTTCGGTATGGAGATCGCTAGACCAAGTCCAAGGCATGCAGACGTGATGTTTGTGGCGGGCACCGTAACCAAAAAAATGGCGCCGAGACTGAAAAAACTTTATGAAATGATGCCCGAACCGAAATGGGTCATTTCGGTAGGAAGCTGCGCCAACACGGGAGGGCCATACCGCGAATCGTATTCTGTCTTGAGGGGTGTGGATTTAATTATACCTGTAGATGTGTATATCCCGGGCTGTCCTCCAAGACCCGAGGCATTGTTATACGGGATTATTCAACTGAGGGAGAAAATAAAGAACGAGGGATATGGAGCAAAATGGGGGTTAAATAAATGAGAGAACAATACTTCCTTAACTGGGATGAAGCTTTCAATTCTACAGCAGCACAGGTGGGCGGCAAGGGCCACAACCTGGCCAGGCTGTACAGGTATGGTTTTCAAGTTCCAGCAGGCGGAGTCTTGACTTCAAAGGTTTATCGGGATTTTCTGGAGTTTAATGGTTTGCAGGATTCCATAAATGCTATTGCTTCAATTAAGGCAGAGGATGTACTGGACCCGGCTATTGAAAAATTATTAACTGAAATAAGGGAAAAGATCAGTAATGGGCAGGTACCTGAAATATGCATACAGGAACTCTCAAAACAGCTTACGTTCCTTAAACTGGTTGATAAACCTGTTGCAGTCCGGTCATCTGCAACGGCTGAAGATTCTGCAACGGCATCATTTGCCGGGGTACATGAGTCATTCCTGAATATCAGTGGGCTTTCGAATATCGTCAAAGCAATAAAGGACTGCTATGCTTCCCTCTGGACACCCCGTGCTGTTGCCTACAGGCGCAAAATGGGATTTGGCGATGATAAGGTCGCTGCGGCTGTGGTGATAATGGAACTTATACCAGCGGCAGCAGCCGGTGTGGCTTTTAGCTGCGACCCGCGAACAGGCAGGCGCGACAGGATTGCTATCAGTGCGAATTTCGGCCTGGGAGAGTCGGTGGTCAGTGGATATGTGGAGCCGGACGAGTATCTGTTAGATTCAAGAATCCTGATTCCGAAAATTCTCACGAAGAAAATCGGGAGTAAGAAGCAATGTACAAGGCCAGGACCCGGAAATGGTACGGAACTTGTAAGTTCGAGCGATTGGGCCAATAAACAACAGGTCCTTGATGACAGCAGGATTACTGAACTGGGTTTGCTGACCCTTCGCGTGTATGAGGCTCTTGGTTCGGGTATTGCTCATCAGGATATGGAATGGGCGTTTGACGGTAACAGATTTTTTGTACTCCAGGCAAGACCCGTGACAAACCTTCGTGAACCGAACTTTCCTGAGATAGCAGGCCAGCCTGTCATCTGGTCAAACGCAAACTTAAAGGATGTCATGCCGCAGGTCCAGTCGACTATTACATGGAACCTTGCAAGCTGCATGCTTCCCAGGATGATGAGTGCGAGCCTCCAGGCTGCAGGTTATCACGTGCCTCCCGGGATAAACTGGGTCAGGCTTTACAAAGGGCGGGGATATTTCAATCTTTCGGCGGTTCAATGGGGTTTCTACGATTCAATGGGATTCATGCCTGGAAAAACCAATGAATTTTTCGGCGGTCACCAGCCTGAGATCAAAGTTCCTGACGGAAATCCACTGGGCGGACGCAAAGGAATGAAACGAGTAATGCGGCAAATATATTATATTATCAATATCTTGCGGATCCAGGGCTCTGCCGAAAAAATATTTAAAGATATCCGGGAAAAGGCGGACAGCTGGAACCAATTAAATTTCAGCGGCATGAATGAAAATGAACTCATCTCGCTTCTTTCGGAGATGAGGAAAAAATATGTGGAATTTGGACCCTCATACATGATCCTTGGCTCTTCGGCCTCAGTTTACATAGAGATGCTTGCCAGGGCATTGGATGCGGATTTTCCCGGCCGCGGTTACTCCCTTGCCAATGGTTTGCTTGCAGGAACCTCAGAAAAAATGACCAGTGCGCAACACGGTTACAGGTTAATGGAGCTGGCACAGACGGCGCAAATAGACGATGCTGCACGAAGGTACTTTATGGCCGAACACTTTGATCCTGCTGCATTTCAAAATGAAATTCCCGCAGGCTCACAATTCAGGATAGAATTTGAAGAGTTCCTGAAAGATTATGGTCACCGCGGGATTTATGAAAGTGATTTAATAAATCCGCGATGGCGGGAGGATCCTGGTTATTTACTTGAGAATGTTCGTGCAGAATTGTTGTCCCCCGGATATGCCGATTTTAGAAAAGCCCAGGCCGAAAAACGAAAGGCGGTTGAAAAAGAAATTGAAGAAAAACTAAAATGGAGTTTTCGGCGGATAAAGATCAGTATCTGTGTTAAGCAGGCCAGAAAGGGTGCAGAAATGAGAGAAATGGCCAGGTCTGTTCTCGTGAAGCCCTCTGAATCTTCGCGCCTGGTTTTGCAGGATATCGGTCGCCGTCTTGTGGAAAAAGGAATATTGAATGAAAAGACCGATGTATATCACTGTGCTTTGCCGGAAATTATCGATATCCTCGCAGGTCACTGGGACGGAACCGGTTTAAGGATACTGGTTGAAGATCGAAAAAGGATGCGAGAGGAATTCTCTGAACTCGAACCGCCTGATGTTATCATCGATGAAGTACCCCAGCCGCTGGCCCAGCAACATGAAGTCCATGGTACGGTGCTTTCAGGGCTTGGTGTGGCCGCAGGCAGCGCTTCAGGGTCAGCGCGGTTGATCCGGCATCCCGGCGAAAACAGTAAGCTGGTGGCAGGCGATGTTCTGGTCGCCCCGTCCACAGATCCGGGATGGACGCCGATGTTTTTGAGAGCAAAAGCTGTGGTAATGGAAGTGGGAGGTTATCTCTCACACGGAGCCATTGTTGCAAGGGAATACGGAATTCCGGCAGTTGTCAATGTGCCTGGAGTTATGAAGGCTTTGAAAGATGGAGAACAGCTCACGGTTGATGGTGACGAAGGAAAGGTGTACCGTGGCTGAAACAGGAGGGAGAAAAATGACAAGGAAATCTATTATTATCATCGGGGCAGGACTTGCGGGTCTTTCCACAGGCTGCTACTCACAGATGAACGGTTATCAAACCCACATCTTCGAGCATCATGCCACGCCGGGCGGAGTGGCCACCTGCTGGAAACGCAAAGGCTACATAATCGATGGCGGCATTCATTTCCTGATGTGTCACAAACAAGGTCAATCGATCTATGAATTATACCGCGAACTGGGCACCGCTCAATCCAATCGTTTCCTCGATATGACCTCCTACTGTCGTTTTATTGATGAAGCCAGCGGGCGCAGCGTAGAGATCACCCGGGATTTAGGCCTCCTGGCAAAGGATTTAGAAGCCATCTCGCCTGCCGATTCACGAATCATTGATGACCTGATCGCCGGCGCCAGGGCCATGCAGGGAACAGATATGGGGGATATGGGCATGAGCCAGCCACAGGAGCTTTTGGGCTTCCCGGGCAGGCTCAGGCAGATGTGGAATATGCGCCGGTTTTTCAAATACTTCACCGGCAGATATGCCAAATCCGCCGCAGATTACGGGAAAACTATTCATGATCCCTGGCTGCGCTATATCTTCGAGAACATGTTCCTGCCGGAGGTGCCAGTCTGGTTCATCCTTATGCTCCTTGGACTGCTGGCGGACGGGCAGCTGGCGCTGCTGGAGGGGGGTTCGCTTGACTTTGTCCTTCCTATCGAGAAGCATTACAGGAACCTGGGCGGGCAGGTGACTTACGGGGCTACTGTAGAAAAGATCCTAGTAGAAAATGATAGGGCTGTGGGCGTGCGCCTTGCTGATGGCAGCGAGCACCGCGCAGATATCGTGGTCTCTGCCGCTGACGGATACAGCACAATATTTGAGATGCTGGATGGACACTATACGGACGTGGAGATTGAGAAGCGGTACAAGAACTGGAAGCTGACCCGTCCCCTCGTTATGATAAGCTTCGGGGTTGCCCGTGAATTCAAAGGTGAACCAGGCCTGAATATCATAAAACTGGAGCACCCCTTCACAACAGGCAATAAAGCTATTGATGGGATTACTGTCCGGATTTTCAACTACTCCGACGGGTTTGCTCCGCCAGGCAAGACCGTGGTGCAGGTAATGTTCGAGACTGAATGGGACTGGTGGAATGAGCTGCAAAAGGATCGACCGGGCTACGAAGCGCAAAAAGAGCGAGTGGCTGACCAGGTGCTGGAGCGGCTTGAGGCACGTTATCCCGGTATCTCGTCGCAGGTGGAGATCATCGATGTTGCCACTCCCTGCACATGGTGGCGTTATACCCGCAATTATAAAGGAGCCTATGAGGGGTGGCTGATGTCTTCTGAAATAATTAATGCCCGGATCAAAAAGACCCTTCCCGGTCTTCTGAATTTTTATATGGCCGGCCAGTGGGCAACCCCGGGCGGGGGAGTCATATCAAGCTTATACTCCGGTCGCCACGTAGTACAGATACTCTGCCACCGGGATGGGAAGCCATTTTCGATTGTTATGCCATGAGTGAAGTTCGGATAACAATAAGGGGGATAATAATATGTTTTCTCCAATACCAAAAACAATCTATTTATAAATCTTAAAACCATAACATGATTTAAGAGAAAAAGGGCGACATTTATAAGCATTAACGGTTGTGGGAAACATTTGTTTGCAAACGTCGGGCAAAACATCTCTAAGCCAAAACATTAGGCATATATGAAAAAAGAAAATTCAAAAGAACAAAAGTCAATTGCAGCCGGTCAATCGCAAACAGCGGTTTCACTAACAGCGGCACGCTTGTCGTTAGCGGCAACAGCCATGTTCGTGGTTTTGCTCGCCGCTTTGCATATTATCAAGCCTGAATTTGATCCTTCGTGGCATTTCATTAGCGAGTATGAAATCGGGAAAAACGGCTGGATAATGCAGCTCGCTTTCTTTTCATTAGCGCTAGGCAATATCGCATTATTCGCAGCGATTCGATCGCAAATAAGGGATATCTGGGGTCGGATCGGGCTGGCTTTACTGCTGGTTGGTGCAGTCGGTTTGGTCATTGCGGGCATTTTTATCACTGACCCTGTAACGGCAAGTCACGACTCTTTGACTACAAGCGGCAACCTGCATAGCCTGGGTGGAACACTGGGCATCGCAGGGTTTTTTGCCAATCTCATCATCGGTTGGAAACTGTCTCGCAATAAGGCCTGGGTATCGGCACGATGGGCAATTTTATTGTCAACCGGTTTAGTCGTGATTGGTTTTTTAGTGTCTGCCGGATCTATAGGCATTATGCTCTCTCAAAACAACGGTGCATTTGGCCCAGGTGTATTAGTGGGGTGGCCTAATCGGTTTGGAATCCTGACGGGTTGTGTCTGGCAAATGGTTGTCGCCTGGCATACGATCAGAATTGGGTCTGCAGACGACGATGAGGGGGAATAATATGGCAACGCCTAAAAAACAATATAAAACAATTGATGAGTACATCGCTATGTTTCCCAGAAATATCCAGGATATTCTTGGAAAACTCAGACAAGTTATTAAAGAGTCGGCGCCTGAAGCTGAAGAGACAATAAATTACGGAATACCCACATTCAAATTAAACGGTAATTTAGTGCATTTCGCCGCATTTAAAAATCATATCGGTTTTTATCCTACTCCATCGGCAATTGTTGCTTTTAAAAAAGAATTGTCCCCATACAAACAAGCCAAGGGCTCTGTACAGTTTCCAATAGATAAACCGATCCCATTTGATATTGTAAAGAAAATTGTAAAATTCAGAATAAAAGAAAATGAAGCAACATAATATTTAAGAGAAAAGGGGCGACATTTGTAAGCATAACGGTTGTGGGAAACCTTTGTTTGCAAACGTCGGGCAAAACATCTCGAAAGCTAAGATATTTGGCAACTTTCGCAGCAAAAACGTCTCATATATCGGAACCATTATACGCAATTCAAAAAATATTTTTCTTCCCTGCGATGTTATCCATATTTGTTGCCTCCTATAGTGCAGTTCCTTGGTCTGCATAGTATGCCCCGCAGCCATCGCACAGATAATTCCCCGCATTGTCGTGATGCCCCTCGCCTGCCTCCCCCTGAGAGCCATGCAGGTAACAAGATGCCTGGGATGCACCTCTCCTGTGCTGGTATCGTAATACTTCACATCCTTCTGTATTCCAAGCAGCTTCGCATAATTGTTTATCCTGTCAGTGAGTAACTTATCATTTGTGATTCGGGCATCCCCTATCTTCCTTTAATTCCTGAAAGCCTTCAAAGGTAAGATAAGTGAGATAATTTATATATAGTACGGTCTATATGGATTTACCGATGCAGAAGATGGAGAGAATGTCCGGGACTTTCTTGAGCAAGGGCAAAGAAATATATTTTTTCTATACCACATGCCCGAAATGCGCCGAGTATTACGGCAAGAGCTACATGGTACTTCCTGCAAGGTTTCGGAGCACACAGGGTAATCATTCATGGAAACTGGTATTGTCCTAACATAGACCGCATAATATTTATGGGATAATATCCAATTATACCATGTGGTATAATGGCTAGACCTCGAAGCAAAATCGATATTACTTGTCAGAATCCAGGTTGCAAATATTTTTTGAAGGAAGAAGAAAAAGACATTTTGAAACGTGGAAAAAATCGAGCAGGGCATCAGCAGTATTATTGCAATCATTGCCATACCT